>NZ_CAAAFT010000323.1:0-17125 GCF_900634765.1 Candidatus Protofrankia californiensis
GCCCAGCACCCGGGTTACGAAACAGCCTTTAGTCGCGGCCGGCTTGATAATTCCGATCATCTCTTCTGTTCGCCAAAACGCGGCGAACAGAATCCGAGTATTTGGATCCCAGCTGACAAGCACCGGACCTCTCGCCAAAGAATCTATCAGGATTTCCTGGAGTATCCGAACGCTCGGCCGTGCCCACTCGGTAATTGCGTCGACCTCTTCAGCTGACCAAGACCATGCCATCGTTTCCTCTCTGGGGCGGCCCATTCCCCGATCGCCGCGAACGACCGGGCGCCGCTGAGCATGGCGCACACCGCAATCGCCAGGAGCGCGGCGAAGGGGTGACGTACCCCGCGCCGTCGACGGGGATCCGGTACCTGCGCGAGAGCTTCCAGCAACGCGGTCTGGTCACCTTTGGTGACCAGACGCGGCTGGCCGAGCCTGTCCGGGATCTGCGCGGCAAGCTCGTCGACCACGGCGGCGACGGGGGATGATGGCATCGGCGGGCACGGCCTTCCCTGGCGAACGTGAAGCGTCGAGAACTCCATGATCGGTGGGGGGTCGTGCCTGCCGTGCGTCTACCTCCGGCGTGTCGCCGGTATCCGTCCAGGTCAGACCATGCATCGACCGATGCCAAGAATGATCAACTTGGCCTGTCGACTACGAAATGGCCCTGGGCGGCCGTCGCTACATCAGCCGCGACCAGCTGACCGCCTTCCTCGACACCCACACCCGCTCGGGGTACCACCGCACCAGGTGAGAGCAACGGGCGTTGGGTCGACACAGTGGTCTGACAACGACTTCACAAACGCCCACCGTGACGGCAATTAGGGCTTATTGTCATCAGATGCAACATTTAGTAGGCATAGAAACATGTGATCTGCTTAGGTCTTTTGTAGCCCGGTTTGTTGTTCTACGCATCGCCTTGATCACGATGCATCCATCGTCCGGAACGCGCTGGTGAGCCACATGCCTACTTAAAGGTCCTCCGCCCGCGCCGTTTTGAGCGCGGGCGGAGGACGCCATCCCGGCGCGGGCAGGCTCAGCCCACGCCGCCTCATACTTCAGAGAGGGGGTCTTCCATGATCTACGATCACTGATTTCGGTCAAACGGGCTGGGTCCGGACCGTACCGGACCCAGCCGACCTCAAGAACCGCCGTGAACCCGCGAGGAGAGTTGATGTCGTCCCTGACCACGTACGACCCGCTGGATCCGGCGACACTGGAGAGCCCCTACCCGGTTCTCGCGGCCCTGCGGGAGACCATGCCGGTGTTCTGGCACGAGGGCATGCAATCCTGGGCTCTGACGCGCTACACAGACTGCCTTGCCGTGCTACGCGACCATAATCGCTTCGCCCGCGATCGACGGCGTATGGGCGCTGTAGTACCGGAACCGAGCCTGAGCGTGCAGTCTCTGGACCCGCCGGACCAAGCGCCGGTACGCAGTCTGTTCATGAACGCGCTCCAGGCACAAGACCTCGATGCCATCGAACGGCGGGCTCGCCTGATGCTGGCCGCACGCTTCGATCAGCTCACTGATCGTGCGGAGTTCGACGTGATGATGGAAGTCGCGGCACCGCTGTCAGTGATGGTCATCTCGGATCTACTCGGTGTCGACGAACCTGATCTCGACTCCTTCGCTGCGGTCTCGAATGCGATCATGCGGAGCATGGACGCCGGTCTTGATCCGACCGTCGTCGAGCCGGGCCGGATCGCCCGACAGGAGCTGAATGCGCTGGTGGAGTCGTGGTTTTGCACCAGTGGCAGGCCGGGCCTTCTCTCGCACGTCAGGGAGCATGCTCGCCTACGAGACGACGCTGGCCTCGACCTGTTCGTCCGCAACACCGCCCGAGTAATGTTTCAAGGCGGCTACAGCACGATGGTCGCCGCCATCGGCAACGCCATACACACCCTGCTGCAACACCCGCAGGCCCTTCAGTGGATGCGTAATGCAGCCCTGCTGCGCACCGGCATCGACGAGTTGGTCCGCTACGACGGGCCGGTGCAGGGCACGAGCAGGATCGCGACCGAGTCCTGCGAGATCGGCGGTGTCACGGTGCAAGCGGGCGAGACCGTGCTGATTCTGTTCGCCGCCGCTAACCACGACCCGGCCCAGTTCCCGGAGCCGGACTGCTTGCTGCTGGACCGCTCGCAGGGTCGGCACCTCGGATACGGGTGGGGCACCCACACGTGCATCGGCACGGTGCCCGCCCAGATGGCCCTGCGTGCCTTGGTCGTGAGCCTGCTCGACCATTCGGCGTCGCTGTGCGCAGCCGGAAAGCCGCGTCGCCATCGCACCGCGACTATGCGCACCTTCGAGGTGCTGCCCGCTGCCTTCCACTCTTGATCCACCTGCCGCCCGTGCCTCTGTCGGGCGGTCACTGTGATCAGCGCCTGCGTAACCTTGGAGCGCACCTGTGCGAATCCTTATCGGCAACCACATCGATCCCATCATCCGCAACCGGGGTGATCTGCGGGCCTGGACGCAGCGTGTGCTGTGGTTCGCCCGCGAAGGCGACCTGGTTGTACTGTGCGACGAGCCTGACCGGCAGTTCCTCACCTATGCAACGTCCTACACGGGCGTAAACCCCACGAACCTGCGTGTTCTAGTCCCCCCGGGTGGCCGCCACGGCGGCTGGCTGCTCGATCCCGAGAGCCTGACCGGCACTGAGTTCGTCCAGGCCGTTCGCGACGCGCTCGGCGACGGGGGGCCGGAGCAGGTTGAGGAGATCTTTGCGCTGTGGCCGTCAGCGCACGTGTCCCGTTTCGCTGCGGCCCTGGGCATAGAAGAGCGGTTCCCGGGGGCTGGTTTCTTTGCCCAGGGCGGCGGGGAGGTGGGCAACAATAAAGCCACCTTCCGGGCGCTGGCGGCCGGGGCCGGGGTACCGATCCCTTCAGGAGCCGTATGCCGCAGCGAACATGAGGCGGCCGACGCCACCGCCGCTTTACTGGCCAGGACGGGCGCGGTCATGGTCAAGCAGGCCCACAACGGGGCCGGGGTGGGCAATCAGCTTGTGGTCCGCGATGTCTCCCTCGCGTCCGACCACGTCGGAGCACGCCACATCCATCATCTTGGCAGCGATGCTCCGGGGACGATCGTGGCGTACTGGAGGGAGCGTTGGGCCTGGGCTTCCGCACACGGTCGCTTCCCGGTCGTCGTCGAGGAGTTCGCACCGGACGCGGTGTCTGTCTACTCCGAGCACTACGTCGCCGACGACGGGACGCGACCGACGGAAATGGGGAGGCTGCTTTACGTCGGGCGGCGCCTGAGTCACCAAATCGTCCCCCTGCGCGGAGTAGACGAGGAGGCCCGCGCTCAGCTCCTTCAGGGCGGGGCTCGGCTGGCAGAGATCTACCGAGCGCTCGGGTATCGCGGATACTTGAGCGCGGACGCGATCATCACCGTCGATGGCCACGTGGTGTTCACTGAGGTCAACGCCCAGGTGTCAGGGTCGCTGCATATCTACCAGGTCATCGCCCATAGCATCGTCGACACCGCCGCCGCCCCGGAGCGGTCGGTCGTGGAGTACCACGTCCCCCCGACATGGGCCGTCCCCGACTTCGATGCCTTCCTCACGGCTGTCAACGAGATCGGCTGCGCCTACGATCCTGCCGCCCGCACCGGTGTCATCGTCTCCATGCCGGTTATCCCTCTTGAACCCGGACGTGCCCAGTTCGTGTTCTGCATCGCCTACGCCGCTGAGGCCGACCGCCAGGCGGTGCGGGAGGCACTCGACAAGCGGTTTGCGGCCGTTCCCGCAGGCACTTACGCCGCGAGTGACCACGTCGGTGTGCCGGCCAGCCTCACATCTTGACACCGGCTTTGAAGAGGAAATCTGCGATGACCATGCCCGACGAGCCGCAACCCGCACCGTTCGCCGAGGCTGCCCGGCTCGCCTGGTCGTTCGACGCAGGGCGCCTTGCCCGAGAATTGATCGAGGTCACCAGACACTCCTGGCAGCCTCAGCGCATTCACGCCCCCGGCGGAGGCATCGGCACAGCTACTGCCATTGATTGGCGAGTACTGCCGCTACGCAGCCCCGGCGGCAACCCGGACCGTACCGACCCCGGCGGCCCTGGCCCGACCGACTTCGCGCCCACCGTCTGGTTAGAGCGGCTGCCATACTTGCGCGAGATCATCGGGCTGATACCAGCACCGCTGAACGCCGTCCGGTTAATGGCGCTCGGCCCCAGCGCGGTTTCTCATCCCCATCGTGACCCGAAGTACGCTCTGCACCGCGGCTTCGTACGCCTGCACATTCCGATCGTCACTCATCCTGGGGCGCTCCTTGTCCTTGACGGCGTGGAGTTCTGCTGGCAGGCCGGGCAGTTCTGGTACGGGGACTTCTCCCGGGAACACCTGGTGCGTAATGGCGGACCATCGACCCGGGTACACACCGTCATCGACGCCCTGCTCACCCGCGAACTGGTCGGGCTGTTTCCCGTGGCCTGGCAAACTGCTCTCGCGGAGGGCGACGTGCTGTTCAATCGGCTCGTCCAATCGGTCGTCACATGCTCAGTGGCGCTCCCCTATGCGGCGTTCCTACCCCGCGGCTTCACCGACTTCGACCACGACCAGTCGCTGGATGGACCCCTTCAGCCCATACAAGTCACCGCGACCGGCGGACGACTGACGCTTACCACCGCTGACCGTGTCTTCGCCCTTACCTTGGTTGGGGCGGGCGAGTACCGCTTCGCCGGATGGAGCGAGCAACGCACCCTCCAACTCGCCGATGACGGCATCGTGCTGCGCGTACGCCACGGGCGCGCGCTTAAGGAGCGGTATCTGCCCGCCAAAACCGCTGTCCAGTAACTCGCGGCCCAACATCTCCGCCAGAAGACAAGGACCCTCATGCAGCTGAACAGCTATGACGACTTCACGCCCTTACGCGAGATCGTCGTCGGCTCCGCCGAGAACTACCTCAGTCACGACCGCGACATCACTTTCGAGCTGTTCCACCACGACAACATGCGCGGCTTCCGCTCTGACTGGGCCTACCCGCGTCTGGCCATAGCCGACGGCGACCGCACGGCACAGAACTGGATCATCAAGCGGCGCTACACCGAAGAACTCCACGAGGATGTCGAAAACCTGGCCGCTGCTCTCGCCGCCCTCGGCGTAACGGTGCACCGGCCGCTGGCCCTGCCTCCAGATGCCGCCCCCATCGCCGGGCTGGGCTGGCAAGCAGCGCCCACGCCCGCGCTGAACATCCGCGACAACACCCTCATCCTCGGCGACGAGATCATCGAGACCCCGCCGGCGATCCGCTCCCGGTACTTGGAGACCCGCCTCCTGAGCCCCGTTTTTCGCCGTTATTACGAGGCCGGAGCCCGATGGACAACGATGCCGCGTCCCACCCTCACCGACCACAGCTTCGACCTGTCCTATGCGCGGGATGCTGCGACCACGCTGGGTGGGCCCACTGAGTCGATCGCCGACCCGCAACACTCCCCGTATGACATCGGTTTCGAGATGATGCTCGACGGGGCGCAGGTCCTACGCCTGGGCCGCGACCTAGTCATCAACATCGCCCAGGACAACCACCGGATGGCGGTCGATTGGCTTCAGCGGCACGTTGGCAACCGCTACCGCATCCACCGTGTGTACCGGATGGCCGACAACCACATCGACAGCATGCTCCTGGCACTGCGGCCTGGGGCGTTCCTCGCTCGCCACGAGGGCATCCGCGACATGCTGCCGGAGTCGCTGCGATCGTGGAAGTTCATTGTCCCCCCTGAGCCCGACCCCAGTGCCTTTCCCATCTATGACGACAACGACTTGGTCCTTACCAGCCCTTACATCGATCTCAATGTGCTGTCGGTCGATGAGAACACTGTGCTCGTCAACGAGGACTGCCCTGGTCTGCTCAAGACCCTCGATGCCAGTGGCTTCACTACCGTCCCCGTACGGCACCGGCACCGGCGCTTGTTCGGCGGCGGCTTCCACTGCTTCACCCTCGACACCCGCCGTACCGGCGCCTGTGAGGACTATCTGTCGTGACGATGCCCTGTGTGCTGCTGCTGGAGGCGGCCGGACCTGAGTCCGGCGCGCTTGTCGCGACTGCGGTTGCCTCCGGCTACGAAGTCCACGCCGTCACCCAGTCCGAGACTCACGCCGCCTACAGAGCGGATCTCCGAAATCTCCTGACGGGCTGCTTGCTGACCGACTTTGCCTGCCCCGCGCAGGCTCTTCACGACGTCGTCACCTACGCCCACCGCATCGGCGCCGACGCGGTGCTGACTACCAATGAATACCTCACGCCCCTGCTCGCTAAGGTATGCGCCAGCCTCGGTCTGCCTGGTAACGATCCGGCCCATGCCGACGCAGCCCGGAACAAGGCCGCCATGCACGAGGCATTCGCACGCCACGGCGTCACCGCGCCGCGCACCTTCGTCGTCGACGACAAGAACCAGCTACGCCGGCTGCACACCACCGAAAGGATCATCTTTCCGTACGTCATCAAGCCCGCCGAGGGGGCGGGCTCCGCAGGCGTCACCGTCGTCCATGACCCGGCCGGCGTGGCTGCGGCCTGGCAGGCGGCCCGCACCCCGCGAGGCATGTACGGTATGCCGCTCGACCCGTGCGTCATCGTCCAGGACTACGTCGAAGGCACCGAGTACAGCGTCGAGTCCCTCACCCAGAACGGATCCACGACGCATCTGTGCGCCACCCGCAAGGCCGTCACCGCCGGCAACCACCGCGTCGAGGTCGGCCACAGTTTGCCCGCCGTCTTGCCGCCCTACGTCGAGCGGGCCATACACCAAGAGGTGGAGCGGGCAATCGCCGCGGTCGGAATCCACAACGGCGCCTCACACACCGAGGTGATGCTTACTCCCGATAGCGGTTGCGTCGTCATCGAGATCGGCGCTCGCCTCGGTGCCGGCCAGATCGGTTTCCTTATCCAGCATGCCCTCGGCATCGACCCGTGGAAGGCGCTCCTCGACACCGCCCTCGGGTACCCCACCGACCTCACCCCGACCCGCGACGATTACGCCACCGTACGGTTCCTCACCAGTCCGCGCACAGGCCGTCTGGCATCGGTGGCCGGACTGCCCACGACTGGCCCCGGAGTGCCCGTCGTTCATCTGCGCACGGCCATCGGCGATGCCGTTCGTGAGGCCCAGGCCAACCACGGGCGTCTTGGCCACCTCGTTGTGACGGGACCAGACGCCGATACGGTCGATCGCCACGCTGAGTTCCTGCTTGCTCAGATCACCATCGATGTCGTCCCCGAGCCTGCGGCACCAAATAGCCTGGACCGCCCCAAATTACGACCGAGTCAGGCCGGAGCTCAGGAAAGCTTATGACCGTGCATCACGGCCCGAGCGCACCGTCCGCAGCACCAGAGCCTCCGCTGACCGCAGCGGACGAATTCGACGCACTGTTCCACAGCGAGTCTCGCTCTGGCGGCTTCAGCCGGGTGTCCCGGATCGTCGATCCCACGCTGCCACCGGAGATCGAGCCGTTCTCCTTCCTCTCTGCCGACCTGCTACGTCACATCGCTGAGGCCCTGATGCTGGAGGAGGGAGATACCCTGGTTGACCTCGGATGCGGGCGCGGCGGCCCCGGCCTGTGGCTGGCCCGCGACGCGCACGCCAGTCTGATCGGTATCGACTTCTCCCCGGTCGCCGTAGTCCAAGCCCAGCAACGGGCCGCCGCGTTCGGGCTGGCCCGCGACGCGCGCTTCGTGGTGAACGATCTGGCCTCCACCGGGCTCCCCGATGCGAGCGTGTCGGCGGCCGTTTCCATCGATGCACTCCAGTACGCCCAAGAGCATGACGCGGCTGCCGCAGAAGCCCACCGAATCCTCCGTCCAGGCGGACGTCTCGTCCTCACCGGCTGGCACCCACGCCGGCTCGGCGACTCACGGCTACCCCGGCGACACCGCCGTACCGACTGGCCCACAGTGCTGCGCACCGCAGGATTCATTGCCGTGGAATGCCACACCCGGCCCGGCTGGACCGACACCTACCTGCGCATCTACCGTGCCGCGCTCCAGATGGGTCCTCCAGGCGGGGACACTGCGCTCGCCAGCCTACAAGGCGAAGCTCGGCGCAGGCTGCCTACGGCCCATCACCTGTACCGGGTCGTTGTCGTCGCAGTTGCGAGCTGAGTCTCCGCTCGGTGTTCCAGCAGGAGCATCGGTTAATTAGGTCAGATCGGCCAGCACCGCGGCCATGGCGCTGTAGGTGTCCCGTACGCCTTCGGGGTTGCCGAGACGGTGGCGCTCCAGGCGGATGGCGCCGAGGTGCCGGGCCTCGTAGATCCGCGCACGCCACGTCGCGGCGGGAGAACGGTCCCGCGTCCCGTAGCTTTCCCAGAACGCCACTCGCTCGTCCGCCTTCGCCACAGCCATGCGGATCGTCCAGTCCGCAGCCGGGTCACCCCAGCAGGTGCGGTCCATGTCGAGAACCCCGGTGATCGTCGGCTCTGGGGCGGTGGCGTCGAGCATCACGTTGACGGTCCACAGGTCACCGGCCAGCAGGCGTGGCTCGGTGATCTCGTCGAGGACATCGTGGCGCTGGGTGGCGACGGCGGCGACCTTGCGCATATCGGCGACGTCCAGGCCGGCGCTGTCGATGTCGGCGGCGATGTCTTCCAGGGACGCGGTCACGGCCGCGCTCCATGTCGCGTGCGCCGGGCTTGCAACGGGGCCGAAGGACGGGCCGCGTACCGCGTGGACGTCCCGTGCGATCGCACCCATCTGCCGGAAGAAGCCCGGCCAGGTCGAGCGCGGGTAGCCACCGAGGTGATCCGGGGCGGAGACACCGTCGAGGAGAGTCTGGACCATGTAGTCCCGGCCGATCACCTCATGGGACCAGTCCGCAGCGAGGACCCGCGGCATCAGCGGCGCGATCGTCGCGAGCCACGGAACGCTCGCGTACTCGTTGCGCATCAGCTGCCGTTCGGAGCGGAACTGTCGGGTCGGCTCGGGCGCGACCCGCAAGATCACCGGCTGCTCCTGCCCGACGACGGTCACGCGGTACGTGCTGTTGTACATGCCCCCGCCCAACTCGACGGCGGAGCGGGCATAGGCTTCGGCGCCGAAGACACGGCGGCAGATCGCCTGGATCTCGTCGGCGACCACCGGCTGCTGGAACGCCTCCGCAGCACGTTCGATCGGTCGGAAATCCATGTGGCTCCCTTGGGCTCGTGACAGGAACAGCCGGGCGGGCATCGGCACCGACCGCGAAGGCTGTGCGTCGTTCTCGGCGGTGATGCGGGCGGAGGTCTTCCCACCGTGACGGCATTCCACCTGGATCCTGGCGTCGATGACGCGCCGTACACGCCCCCGACGTCAGGATCTCTCGGCAGGCCGCAGCCCGTCAGGTCATGTCGTCGAACTCGCCGGCTTTGACGCCTTTGATCCAGGCGTCCATCTCGGTCCGGGTGAAGAAGACGGCCCCTCGGTCGGGGTGGTTGCTGTTGCGCACAGCGATGCGGCCGTCTTCCAGTGCGGCGACTTCGACGCACGAGCCGCCGCCGCCGTTCGCTCCGCCGGTGAAGCTGCTCGTACGCCATGCTGCGCGGGACAGATCGGTGTCGGTCATCCCGCGTCTCCTCTCCTGGGTCAGTACTCGCCCAGGATAGTGGAGATCAGCTTGATCGACTCACCCGGTGACAGCGCGACCGTGCTCAAGGCTGCGAACCGCATGGTGCAGCGTCGTACGTCGTCCTGGCTCTCCAGGTAGACGCAGCCCACCTGCCCTTCGACGTAACCGATGTCGTGCGCCAGGTTGGGCAGAGTCAGGATCGTGAAGGCGCCCTCCATGCCGGGGTGTGGTCCTGCGGCCAGCGGCAGTATCTGAATAGTGATGTTGGGCTGCTCCCTGGTTTCGAGGAGACGTTCGAGTTGGCCCCGCCACACTCGTGCTCCTCCGACCGGGCAGCGCAGCACCGCTTCGGACAAGATTGCTTGGAACTCGACCGGTCGCCCTCGGGTGATCACCTGCTGGCGGATCATCCGTGCCGCGACGAAGTTCTCCGTCATGGGGATCGGTGTCGTCGGGTCGATCGCCGCGACCATCGCCCGGGCGTAGTCCGATGTTTGCAACAGGCCGGGTACCAGGGCGAGCTCGAACTGTCTGATGGTGCTGGCGGCCTGTTCGAGGCCGACGAGGGTGTGCGTGTCCTTGGGGACCGCTGAGGACTGCCACCACCCCTTCTGCCGTGCCTCGCGGGCCATCTCGACAAGCACGGCGGCCTCGTCGTCCGCAACGCCGTAGACGGCTGCGAGGTGTTCGACTTCGGCGGGTTGGGGAGCGTAGACGCGGGTCTCGATGCGCTGGATCTTCGATCGGGACCAGCGCGGCGAGCGCGGCTTCGCGTGAGCGGCGGCCTCCTCGATCGTCAAACCGGCCCGCTCCCGATGGGTACGCAGTGACTCTGCGAGCTGCCAGAGCCGCAACGTAGGGCTGACCCCTTCTCCCACAGCGCCTCCCGACGAGTCAGTCGATCTTCCGGACTCAAAAAATCATGGGTTACCCATTGCTAGAGTGGGAAACCCAGAATACAGTCTCAGTGACCCAATGGTAGCGGTATGCCGCAAAACTGGAAGCCCCAGCCATACGAACCTGGACGGAATTGGGCGGCAGCCGTCACGCAAGGTCACGGACAAGACGAGGAGCGTTGGCATGACGGCCATGCGCCACCACACCGGCGGCGGGTTGACGCGGTTTCCAGCACCGACGGCAGAAGAGAAGTCCGCCGGCCTTCTCGAAGCCTGCATCGCCGGCCTGGCGCCACGACCCTTCGCCTTAATTGAAGATCAAGATGACCGGCTCCCTGGCCACATATTCGCCTGGAGGTTGCAGCTCGCTGACCGGCCCGACCTCGACGTCATCCTCGAAGCCGGCCCCGAGGGCATTGCCGAACGGCTGACCGACCGCGGCCCGTGCAACCGCTTCCAGCTCCCGTCCGACAGCTCACACGCCGAAGTCCGCTTCTACCGGCAGGCCACCGAGCGGCTGATCCAAGCCGGCTTCGACGTGCTGCGGGTGGATGTGAACCACCGGCCTCCCGAACAGTTCGCGGCCCCCATCCGCGACCGACCGTTGCCGTTCTTCATGCTCGCGGCCGAGTGAGCGGGCATGGTCGAGACGGTCATGGGTACCGAGTCTGTAAGCGAGATGGACGCGCTTTACCGCCTTGCCAGCGTGGTTATCAACGAACACACCGACGACCACGGCCTGTGCGCCGTGTGCGGCAGTGCCTTTCCATGCGAGCGAGCTGTCCTCGCCGAGAACAACCTCGCGCTCTGACGCGCACTGGGAACGGGCCGAACCGACGACAGCCGAAACCGGCCCGATCACCACAGCCACGGAGATACACCATGAAACCCCTTGCCTACGGCTATATGCGCGTCTTCCATGACGCAACAGATGAACAACTGCTCTCGGTAGAACAGCGCATCAAGAACTACGCGGAAGAGCATGGTTTTGCGTTCGGTGGCACCTTTCAGGAGCCGGCCAGCGGTTCGCACGCCACCCTCAACGAGCTGATCAAAAAAATCGGGCAGACCGAGGCCGAGTACGTTATCGTGCCGTCCCTCGACGACCTGTCAGGAAACAGCATCCTCCGAGGCTTGCTCCTGGACCGCCTTGAGGGGCAGGCGGGCGTGGAAGTCCAGGAGCTCCGTAGCGCCGTGCGACCAGGCACGGCCAGCAGCGACACGATGGATGAGCCGGGGTCGCTCCCCGGCAGGAAGTAGTCTTCATGCCCGGGGTACGCTACCGCCAACTGACGCTTGCGGCTCTTCTCACGGCCGTCCCTTGCTCGCGCGTCTTCACGAAGAGCACGCTCACCGAGTGGGGCATGGCAAGCATCCTTGATGACGCCCTTCTCGTGGTTTCCGAGCTGGTAACCAACGCCGTCAGGGCCACCGGTATAACCGACCCTGAAGCGCAGTGGCCAGAGCGTACGAATAGCAGCATCACGATCCGCCTGGTCGGACTCGACAATTGCATCATTATCGAGGTGTGGGATGCGAGCCTGGAAGAACCACGGGTCAAGCACGCAGAGATAGACGACGAAAGCGGGCGCGGCCTTGAATTGATAGGGCATATCGCAAGAGACTGGGGTTCCTATTTACTCCGCAGCGGCAAGGTGGTATGGGCGGAACTGTCGATCTCCGCCATGTCGGCGTCCGACCTGCCCCGCCGTAGGCTGCCTCCTCCCTCCGAACAGCCAACAGTCACGGAAGAAACCCATATACATGATCCAGAACTTCTGAAGCGAGTACTCGGCGGCCTGCAAAGACTTTAGCTGACAAATGGCGTAACAGCACCTTGGGCAGGATGGAAGACTATGGCGCAACGGCTTGTCGCGTGGAACGAAACCGGTTTCCTACCCCAAGAGCTCGGGAAGGTCACAGCGCTCCACTTGGAGTACGCGGCACTCGTCAGGCAGCGGCCCGAGCTGGCGGCAGCCATAGACGGTGGACGGATCATCTCGCACAACGTGTGCTACTACGGGCACGGCGTGCTTTTAACGTTTATCGTGGAGACCGGACCTTCGCGAGCCTCTCCTGGAGCCGGACATGACGAAACTGGTACGCGGCTCCCACCTGGCGAAGCAGGCCACGGTCATAGGAGTCATCGAGAAACCTGACCAGGCGCCACGGAATTCTGCCCTGCACAGCGAGCCACAGGTGTGAGACGCGATAGCCGATCCAGGCGTTGGCCGCCGCCATCCCGACAGCGAGTCCGCCCAGAACACCGGTGATGGCGCCCGAGAGCAGCCGGTCGACGCTCCCTATCGCCACGCTGACGACAACGCCGACCACAAGGCCGCCCGCCGCCCCGCCCAGCAGGTTGCGCACGAAGATCGTCCGGTGCGCGTGCAAAAGGTCGGCCGGTCCACGCGCGTGATCGGCCTTCACCGGGACCCATGAGAACTGCAGCACCCCCACCATGAGCCCGCCAACGATGCCGCACAGCACCCCGAGGATCTCTCCGCCTGCGAGCACGCATGAGAGCACAACGCACGAGGCGCGCCCGACCAGGCGCAGCCCCGAGCGGATATAGCCAAAGCCGTGCAGATCGAGGTATCGGGGTTCGGGGGTCTTGCGGAAACTGGCCGCGAGCCCGGTCGCCACCGCTCCGCCAAGCCCGAAGGCGAAGCCGTGGCCGTACCTCACCTCGCCCGCCACGCCGAAGATCAGTCCGCCGAACACGCCGAACGCGATGGCGATCCCCACCGGCGGAAGGGCGTCCCTCAGCCGCCACCAGGCAAGGTCCGGTGTCTTGAGACGCTCCAGATGAGACGCGAGAAATCCGAGCCACACCGGAGCCCGCAGGGGCTTCCAGAACCGCGGCCGAGCGGTTCGCCGATCGGTTTCCTTCACCGGAACGGGTGACCGCGGGTAGGCAATGCGGACGAGTTCGTCCAGCAGGTGGCTTTGCACGTCATCCGCTGTCGGGAAACGGGCGGCGTCCATCATCTCGGTGGGCACGCTGTCCGGAGTCGAATAGACGCTGCGCGCGAGCACCACGTTCAGGGCCGTGGTGAAGACCTCGGACACCACCTCGCCTTCCGGGGCCCTGAGCTGATCGAAAATTGGCTGCCATGCAGCGATCCGGTACGGCGGGTTGGCGCGGGTGAGGTAGTCGACCACCTCGTTGGGATCGATCGGCTCCGCCAGGATCACCGCTGCCGAGGTGAGCACGTCGCTGGCGCGCACCGCTTCCTCGTATTCCTTGTGCCGGCACGTGAGAATCACCGGCGCGTCCAGCCCCAGCGCCTTGCTCATGTTCGGGATCGCCTCGTGACGTCTGACCTCGTGAAGCTCGTCCAGACCGTCGACGATGGGCAGGAGCTTTCCCTTGTCCAGCAGCTGCCTGACCATGCTCACGCCGCGTCGTTGCGGCGCTCCGTAGATGCGTTCGAGCTCACGGACCAGCCAGGTGTTCATATGGTCCTTGGCGGGGTCCCACGACGCCGCGGACAGGAGCACGGGAACCCGGTCCCCAGGCGCCCGGTCTTTGATCAGGGCAAGCAGCAGAAGTACTGCCAGCGACGTCTTGCCGGATCCGGGCGAGCCGAGGATCACCAAGCGCCCCCGCGGGAGGCCGGAGAACATCGACGCAAGCTGGCCGGTGTCAGCACTGGTCCCGGACAGGCTGTCGCGGCCAACGTTGACCCGGTGATCCGTCAGCTCCTCGCTGGCCGCCCGCCAGCGCACAGCCAGCGGGACCGGAGGATCCAGCAGACCACGCGTAAGAGCCTCCTCGTACCACTCCTCGAAGACCACCTCGCTGAGGTTGTCGGCAGCCGAATCCAGCTGCTCAGGCGACGTACCCATCCGGCTCCTCTGCACCATCACGGCGGCGAGCGCGGACGCGAGGAGGGGCGCCAGCGCGGCCACCCCAACGATTTCTGCCGCCTCTACGCGCCCCAGCCCGCGAAGCACCACGCCTAAGGCCGCCAGTACGGCGAACGAAACGGCGAAAAGGTACAGCCAAGCAGACGCACGGTTGCCGCGACGTGCCCAGTTGAACGTGGTATCGGCCGCCGCCTGCACACCCGCAGCCTGCTGGACGATCTGACCCAGGTTCACCCCGACGGCAATCCCAGGACCCGACGCCGACACCTCGTCGACGCGAATCCCATCCGCCGTCGCCGCCCGCGCCGCAACTGGTTCCGGTGCCACAGCGTCCTCAGACTGCGCGCCAGAGCCAAACCCGTCAAGGAAAGTCGACTGTCCCGTGGGCTCCACCGGTCCGCCGACCGGGTCGCCGCCGCCCCCGTTTGTCACGCAAACAGAGTGACATCGCTATCCGCAGCGGACGCTCGGTGTCCGCTCTGGTGACCTTCCGTTGTCCAACAGGCTGACGGCAGTAGGCCAGCTTGCGGGCGTAGACGCGGCGTCCAGGCTCAAGGGAGCCGGCTCGGACCGCTGGAAGCGCGGGGCTGCTTCGTCCCGTCGCCAGCGCAGGACGATGGCGCACTGGTGAAATGGCCGACGGGCAGCCGCAGCACGCCATCCGCAGATACGGATGGTCTCGCTTGGCCGTGTTCAACGCAGACTCGGACTGGACTCCACCCACAAGCCGCTCATCGTTCGCGTCCAAGACTGAGCCCGCCCCGGGCCGCCGGGCGAGGGCGAATCCGCCGTGTCGTCGCCCGGCTGTTGCCGACGCCGCAACCGATGCCTGGTCAGGTAGGCGGAACCGACTGTAGCTGGCTGATCCCCACGTGCGCCGGGCAGAGCAGGCACGGCACCCACTGTCCATCAGCAAGCGTCTATACCCGCAGCCTCGGGGCCGGCGTGTGGGACATCCCGATGCGGTAGACACCGACGGATCGCCCCGCGAGCGAGTTCGGGACAACCGCAACGCCGCGGTTCGCGACTGCGCCGGCCGAGGATCTGGCGGATAAGCCGAACTACGGCAGGCAGGTGAGCCCGAACTTGGGGTTCGCCCGCCAACGTCGACCTCGCCGACTCATTGCGTCAGTCCGGAACACGATGCTGGCACACTGTTCGCGTGACCAACGGGGGTAACCCCAGCACGGGATCCACGGACCGGACCGGCTGGGACTTTTTCGTCTCCTACACGCAGACCGACCAGGCCTGGGCGGCGTGGATCGCCTGGCAGCTGGAGGAGGCCGGCGGGTTCCGGGTGCTACTGCAGGCGTGGGACATGGTGCCCGGGACGAACTTCGTCGTCGGGATGCAGAACGGCGTGACACGCGCGCAGCACACCATCGCGGTACTGTCCGACGCCTACGCACGCTCCCTGTTCGGCGCGGCCGAGTGGCAGGCCGCGTTCAGCGCCGACCCGGACGGGTTCCAGCGCAAGCTACTCGTCGTACGCGTCGAGGACTGCGCCCGGCCAGGGCTGCTCGGCCAGGTCGTCTCCTTCGACCTCTTCAGCGTCCCAGAAGACGAGGCCCGCGACGAACTGGTCAAGTGGGCCAGGCTCGCCGCCACCGGCGGACGCGCCAAGCCAGCAGACCCGCCGACCTTCCCGGGAGGCTCCCCGGCCGCCGCCAACGCCGCCCCAGCCAGCCCAACTGGTGCCGGGGCGGGCGCCGCCATGTCTCCAAGCACCTCCGGTGCACAGTCGGTAGGCGGGATCCGAATCGGCGACGTGTCCGCACCCGGCGGCGGGATCGCGGTCGGCGTCAACTACGGACAGATCTCCCAGCAGCGCCACGACAAACAGCAGACAGTCCAACCCGACGGCGCGCCGGGAGGCACCAAGCAGGGCGGCACCGGGTCGTCGTGACAGTGCGCGAGAACCCAAAGTACACGATCTTGTGCGTCAGATCCGACGCGAACCTGGACCCGAGCCGCTACCTCCACATATGACGCATTGTAATCATACCGTCACGTCCGAACGGAACGACGCTCATCCGGATCGGTGCCAGGAAGCGGGGTCAGGTCCGCAAGCGGCGTAGGTCTCGTCAGCGACCCGCGCCCACCGACGCGGCAGGCGCAGGATCGCCGTCCTTGCAATAGGTCACACGACGTCTTGCGGCTCATCACCGATGGGGCCGCTGGCGCCTTCGATCCGGGGGTGGATGTCGCTACGCAGCTGCGCGACCAGCCCGGGCGCGGTCGGAGCACCGACGTGCAGACGCTTGCGCAGCGTCTCCGCGGAGATCGGCCGCTGAAACTCCTGCCAGTGCAGCACATCCTCAGCCCGAGCCCGATGCAGCAGATCCTGCTCCCGAGCCTTCCGATCCACCCGACGCGGCCCCTTCGTCGCGCCGCGTGTCTCGGCGGCAACCTGCCGGCTCCGGCCGCCTTCCCCTTCCACACCAGCGGCTTCGGCCGACTCCGGGACCGGCGGTACGCCGTCCCGACGAACGATCAGCAGGAGTGGCCCGACGGCGTCGAACGCGGCCTTGCCTAAAGGCTGTTTCGTAACTCGGTTTGGGTGTCGTGCGGCGGTCCGGATGATGCTTGGTCAGCCGGCCCGGCTGATGTTGTACAGATGCGCGATCCCGGCCGCGGTGACCCCGAGGGTGCGGGCCTGGCGGCGGTAGTCACGCAGGATCTTCCAGGTCTTCATCCCGGCAAGGGTGTGCTCGACGCGGGCCCGGACCTTACGGTGCACTCGGTTGAGTTCCTCCGTCCACTCCGGGAGCGGTTGCCCGTCGGCCGGTTGCCGATACGGCATGATCACCTCC
>NZ_CAAAFT010000323.1:17743-33990 GCF_900634765.1 Candidatus Protofrankia californiensis
CGCCGCCACCAGCAGCACCCGATCCGGCAGGGGCAACGCCCACGGCCGCCCCGGGCGGCCATCGGCGATCCGGTCCCCGCCGCGCTGGGCGACGAGGCGGACCAGCCGGCGGAACTGGGTCGGCTTCAGCCCGGTGAACGGGAAGATCCACCGAGGGTCAGCAGCGG
This sequence comes from Candidatus Protofrankia californiensis, assembly GCF_900634765.1. Taxonomy (NCBI): domain Bacteria; kingdom Bacillati; phylum Actinomycetota; class Actinomycetes; order Frankiales; family Frankiaceae; genus Protofrankia; species Candidatus Protofrankia californiensis. Next base: position 17,911 of record NZ_CAAAFT010000323.1, read on the forward strand.
AGATGACCTGCACCCCAACATGATCCACCAGGCAGTCCCGGGCTGCGCCACCCGGGTTACGAAACAGCCTTTAGACGAGTAAGTCCGAAGTCCGGGTCGATGTACAGGCACCTGGAGAGGGTGTCCAAGATCGGTGTGTGACGACAGACCTGGACACCCTCCTGACCGCACTGTATGGCGAACACGCAAGAAACGGGTGGGCCGTCCGGGCCTGGGATCGAGGTCGTTCTTGTGGACACCGGCTTGCTTGCGCCAAGCCAGCATCTCAACGTTCGACACGAGGCTACGCAGCGTCCAGTCCAGCGTCTCAACGGCGAAATTGGCCGCCGGGGAGGGCGGCGTCGGCCGTTCGAGACCAGGGCGTGCCAGGCACGCTGAAGCCTCGATACGGCTACGGGTCAGGCGACGTTCAATCAGCTGCTAACTCGTCGGTGAGCTGCCGGTGGCCGTCCCGCCAGTGCGGGCTGGCAGTGTGGATCTTCGGCTCGTCCTCTGCCGGATGGTCCCCATCCTGATTCTTTGGCGTGCAGGAGGACGACGCGACCTCCGGTAAACGGCGCTTCACACAAGTCCAACGGGTGGGTCCAGCTGTCCTTGGTACAGTCCCCCCATCAAGTCGCCCTGATAGCGACACTAGCCTTGGAGCGTCGATTCTATGACGAGTTCGCCGCCGAAGAGTCGAGGGCGCAGATGGACGAGTCGCGCGAAGACGACATGTTGATGCACGCCCAGCCACAGCACAATGAAGCCGAGTAGTTCGAGCATCCATCCTTCGGCACTGTTGAACACTGTCACGCCTTGGCGGGTGGTTAGGAGGCAGAATGGTAGTAGTGCGTTGACGAAAAAAACGCTGTAGGCAGCCCACAGCACCAGGCCCACGATGCGTACCGCCCATCGGGCGCCTAGTTCGCCCTCGACGCTGCGACGCGATGCTCCGCTCGATGCCTCTTCGATTTCTTCGATGCTCTCTTTAACGCCTACCAGGCCACGACTCCAGCCATAGAGCACAAGGTAGACCAGAAGGCTCGCCAGGACACCGATAAGCGCGATTACGATGTAGTAGGTGTAGGGCTGGCTGAAGAAGAAGCCGAGATCCAGTAAGGAGACCTGTGTGTGAGCGAAGGCCGACATGACGCCGTACCGCCCGAAGAAGTAGTCGTACAGCAGTGGGCTGTGCGTTACGTACGACCAGTTGCCAGCGGCTAATATGCCAACGACGGACGCGCCGGTTAGTAGGCTACTCAGGATCGAGGGTCGAAGCAGGAGGAGGAAAAGTCGAAGCTGGTGCATGCGGTGATGAAATCAAAGGCAGAGCGACCATAGTCGCCCTGCTCGTTTTAGCTGCTATTGCTTACACGGAACGTTACTAAGACCGGATGCTGCGTTGGTGACAGTGTTGACACAGGATACGATGTTGCCAGTGACGTTGTTCTGGAGCCAGAAGCCGTAGCCCTTGGCTTTGACATCGGCGGTGTTACTGGTGAAGGTGTTGCTGTTCCCCCAGCCGCTCAGCGCGCCGTGGACCTGGAAGCCGTCCTGGAGGGCATTGACGCCGCGGTTGCCGGTGACGCTCCAGTTGTTGCCCTTCATGTCCATCCAGGAGTCAGCCCAGCTGCCGCTCATGCCGGCACCGTCGAAGCTGTTGCCCTGGATGGTGCCGCCGGTGGTGCCTTCCTTGATGTCCATGCTTTCGGCGCCAGTTTTGCTGATGGTGTTGTTGAGCAGTTTGTTGCGGTCCGAGCGGTCCGGTTGGCCGTCGCTGTAGGTGCCCCAGTTGGAGTTGGCGCTGCCGACGTACAGACCTTCGCCGTAGGTCGGGTTCTTTTTCCCGGTGTCGTGAACATTGCTGTTCTGGACAACGTTGTCACTGCTGAATGAGCGGAGGTGGATACCTTCCTGGCCGATGTTGTAGACTTCGACGCCATCAATCAGGTCGTGGCTGGAGCGGTCCAGGACGATGCCCTTGGCAACGTTGGTGACGGTGATGCCCTTTACCTGCCAGTAGTTGGCTGCCGCTAGGTACAGGCCATACTGGGTGCCGGTGCCGTTACCGCCGGGTTTGCCGTCGATGATGGCCTTGTGTGAGCCCTGCAGAACGATCGGTTTATCGGCGGTGCCGGAGGTCGAGGCAACGAAGGTGCCGACGTATTTTTTGCTGCCGATGGCGACGGGTGACTGGATGCCCTTGGTGGTGTAGGTGCCATCGGCCAAGGTGATGACGTCACCTGGCTTGGCATTGACCAGCGCGGCAACCAGCTGGTCGGAGTTAGTGACCTTTACCGCGCGTCCGCCGTCAGGTGTCGGTGTGGGTGTGGGTTCTGCTGTGGATGTCGGGGCCGGCTCGGGAGTTGGTTCCAGTGTTGGCTCGGGTGTCGGAGTTGGAGTCGGGTTCTTGACCGCGCCGCCCGCGCTGACAACCAGGTCGTCGAAGGTGACCGAGCTGCCTTGTGAGCCGTAGCCGACCTTCATGCTGGCTGGTACGCCGACGTCGGCTTTGTCGATGTAGGTCTTCTGACCGCCTTTCTCGTTGAGGTAAACCTTGACCTCGGTTCCCTTTTTGCGCAGCTCGGCTTCGTAGGTTTTGCTGGTGGAGATGCTGGTCGCGAGGCTGGCGACTTTCTTCTGGGCGCCGTTGTCGACGGTGTAGACGCCGTTTTGGTTGGTGTCGCTGCTGAAGTGCGCGTAGCTGTAGTTGGCGTCGTCGGTGTAGTCGAAGACCACCGAGAAGTCAGCCTGGCTGGCGGCGGTTGTGGTGACGGTGGCGAGCGTCTCCAGCCGCCATTCGTCGGCGCTGACGGTCTGCTGGTTGACGCTGAGCGCGACGTTCGTGCCTGCCTTGGCGTACTTCGACTCGACCGCCAGCTTGTAGCCGCCGCCACTGATCTGCCACGTGCCGGCGCCGGTGGTGCTGAACTCCTTAGCGGCATCCACATCCGCGAAATTTTGGTGAATGACCTCAGGCAGCGACTTAGCGAAGCTCGTGGCCAGCAGCACGAGACTACCAAATATCACCACGCCTGCCGCGACACTGATGAGCATGTTCGTACGCCTCGATAAAGCGAGTCTATCGAGCCAGGATGTTTTCTTCATTGGTTTCCCCTTATAGTTTTTATCATTATTTCAACCATAGCAAATTCAATGGACGGATTCAATTGGCATGACACTTCACGACAGGCGGAATGAACACCTTCTCCCTGCGGCGACTTCAAAGCAGAAGGATGCGCATAGGTCGGGGTCCGTCGGGGGATTTTAGCTTGTGTACGATCGTCCAAGGATCCGAATTTCAGCTTCAGTTTTACTGACGTTGAACTCGTGATGGCGGTAGCCGTTACAGACCATGATCTCTGCGGTATGCCGGATCCATGAGATACGCCCAGGGTGGTGGGCTGACACCGCAGGAACAGCAGGCCCGGGAACGCATCCGGCTGGAAGCCGGGGCACGGTTCGCGCGCGGGGACACCACGGCCGCCATCGCCACCGACCTGCGAGTCGGCACACGCCAGGTGGAGAAGTGGCGGCGGACCTGGCGGGCAGGCTGCCTGGACGCGCTGCGGTCGAAAGGCCCGCTGTCGGCCGACCAGTGGCAGCGGCTGGAAGCCGAGTTGGGTCGCGGGCCGGTCGCGCACGGCTGGGACGACGGGCGGGGCTGGACTCTCCTGCGGGTGAAAACGTTGATCGGGCGGCTGTTCCACCTCGGCTACACGGTGCCGGGGGTGGGGGAGCTGCTGCACCGCCATGGCTGGTCGGTGCAGCAGCCGGTCCGGCGGGCGCTGGAACGTGACACCGCCGCGGTGCAGGTGTGGAAGGACGAGGTGTGGCCGCAGGTACAAGGATCGCGGCGGACCTGGGCGCCTGGATCTGTTTCGAGGACGAGACGGGGCAGGGGCTAAGGCCGCCGCAGGGACGGAGTTGGGGGCCGCGGGGCGGACCCCGGTGGTACGGGTGGCCGGCGGTAACCGGCGGTGGGCGGAGTGGTGTGCCTGCGCCCCGGGGACTGGGCGCATCTGTTCTACCGGCTGTGCGTGTGGCGGGGACGCACGGGTGAGCGTCGCGGCTTCGCCTGGTGGTGTCAGCCCCTGGGTCCGGCTGCAACACCACCATGCCACCTTGCCCTTCGCCGCCACAGACGCTACGAGCAGCGTCAGTGCAACAACGGCGGTCCGTCGAGTTCGCGACCCCACCGATCATCCCCACGGACAACGCGTGCGGGCGAACGCGGCACCAGACTCATACGGGTCGCGGCGCAGCTCAGCGTTGACGGTCGATCTTTGGTGATATTGTCGGCTATGTCGCTACGATGCCTCGGCTGTGGGCCGATATAGGGGGCGAAGGTGCCGCATCAGCAGGTGGGAGGTTCGGCTATCCGACCGGCCGTCGTGATGGGTGCAGGTGGTGGCTCGCACCCTCTACAGGTGGAATCTAGCCCGGTGCCAGCCAGTCCCCGCCGCTCCAGTTCCGATGCATTCACCGCCGTGGAGAACGTCGACTGTTGGTGTCGTCGGCTGATTGATCAGCACGGGGCGATCTGGGTGCCGTAGTGATGCCAACCAGTAAATCCGATGGTTTGATCACGGCGACTGTACCGAGGTTGGCATCGCTGCTCGCGATGAAGGATGGTCCCGATGGCGCGCGGGTCGAGTACGTCATCGGTGGGCAGGACCTGACTGGCGGTGTTCGTGAGCAGGTGGCTCAACTGCTGGCCGACGACGCCATGTGTATCAGGTGTGGTCGTTCGACGACGCTGGATGAGTGGCGCAAGCGTCGTGACGGTTGTCCACCACCTGAAAGATCAAGAAAGGGTATCGCGGTATACGCCGGGATTGGGTTCGGATTGCCGGACAAGCCGGCCAAGGAAGACCACTTGCAGGGGCTGGTGGCCGAGCTGCTGTGGGGCCGCTTGATGAGTGAGCGGCTAGTGTGCCGCGACGGCCGGCGGCTTGTACGGGCGCACTCGGTCAAGCCGGATCCGTTGGAGCCTGGCGGAGACGGTCTAGTGATCTATGAGGTCGAGGGCGGCACGCTCGTGTTTCGCCTCTGGGAGATTAAGAAGCACGACGCGAAGAAGTCGATCTCGGCAACCATCGGCAGGGCCAGCAAGCAGCTGTCCAGCCGGGGCCAGGAGTACCTGGCCAAGTTGGCTGGACCGGAGACAGTCGATCAGGGAGGTCGCCTCGGTGATTTCTATGCGGATCTCGTCGAGCTCTGGCTCGACGGCAGCAACCAGGCTGGCGCCGGGGTCTCGATAGGCACGTCGAAGGAGTATGCGCCGACCCGCCCGCTGTCCTTCCGCTCGATTGCGACTCAGTTCCCGCATTTCATCCAGCCGGGTCAGATCGAGAGCATCGTCGTTGCGGTGCCGGATTTCCCCGCATTCGCCGTCCGTGTGAGGGAGATCGTGTGGAGCGGGCTCTAAACATTGACCTCCTGACCGCTGCGTTGGCCGGCCGCAGCAACCTCCCGACCGCGCAGGAACTTCAAGACCTGATGGCCGATGTCGAGGTGGGGCTGATCCTCCGCCGTGCGGACATCCCACAGGAGCTGATCAACTCTGCCTGGTACCTGCATGCAGTCGCCTCGGTCGACCAGGCCCGCGAGCGGTACACGGCGGCGCGGCAACGCCAGGCATTCCAGGTCAGCGCCCACATCTTCGACCTAGCGCTCAACCAGAACGATTGGTCACGAGCCGATCGGCTCTCCTTCGGGTTCGCTGCTGCGATCGGGTACCGACGGGGTGGCCTCGACCCGAACGCCACGGCAATCATGAATCGGCTGCGAGCGGACGTCACCATTGATGCGCCAGTGCTTGAACACATGGATGTCCTCGCGTTGGAAACAGGCCTTGCACTGCTGGGATTCGAGACACGGACCCTGTTCGCCTGGCTCGGTGGATGGCGGCGGCAGATGGCAGAGCTGGCCCGTCTGTCGCAGCTGGATGATCTGATGACGACCGCGTTCGGCCCTACCCACATGGTCGTGCTCGGCGCCGAGGACCTCCTAGTCTACTTCGTCCGAGGCGAAGGAGATCGGCTCGAACGGGGCCGTGTCCGGCTCAGGACCGCCGCGACGGGACAGGCAGGCCCAGGGGATCTGAACGCCCGGTGGGTAGCCGCGCACCTGCTCGCATTCTCCGGCGAAGCCGAAGCGGGATCACTGTGGAACCCGACCCTGCTGCCACCTACGGTCCCAGCACTGGTCCGCCAGGCATTCACCCTGGGCAGCCCACCCGTGCTGACCGTGTGGGAACCACAGCACAAACTGCTCATCGGAGACCGCTCTCCGTTCGACCCTCACTCGCGCCGCATGGTGCTGGCGGTGCCCACCAGCGGAGGCAAGACTCTGATCGCCCAACTGCTGGCGGTGGAGCATCTGGTCCGGACAGACCGCGGCGTCTGCTATGTCGCCCCGACGCGCAGTTTGTGTCGCGAGGTCCGTCGGTCTATGGCCAGCCGTATCTGGATCTTGCAGAAGGAGACTGGCGCGGACCTGCCCGATTTCCCCAGCTGGTCTGATCTTTTTGCCTCTGTGGATACAGCCGACTCGGCCGACGTGGATGTAATGACGCCTGAACGCCTATCGAACCTGTTGCGCCACGATGCTGATGCCGTCCTCCAGCGGTACGGCATGTTCGTCTTCGACGAGGCCCAGCTGGTCAAGGAACGCGGTCGCGGATTCACGCTGGAGTCCACAATCACGCTCTTGGACTACCTTAGCCGCGAGACCGACCACAAGATCATTCTGATCTCGGCTGCAATGGGCAACGCGGGCGCGATCGCTCAATGGCTCAGCCCAGACGGTCAGGCGTTATGGCACGAGTCACAGTGGCGGGGCCCACGTCGCCTCCATGCTGTATTCACTACCAAGGCACACTGGAAAGACAATTATTCTGAGTATCTACCGAGGGCCTCGAAATGGCCATATCGACTGTACACACCTCTGAGTGGTGTAATTCGTCTACGGACGGCGAACGGACGTACCAGCGAGTTGACCCTGAGTAGGACCGGATGGCTCTTCGTCCGCATAACCAGTTCGCCGGAGCTCGTCCAGAGAGGACTCAAGTCTGATAACGAGCGATCAACGAAGCGCTACCAAATGGCAAGTGACATGATCGTCGAACTCGGGCACGCCGGCACCGTCCTGGTTGCCGCAGGCACCCGTGAGCAAGCCAAGCACCTCGCACAGGGTCTCGCTGGCAACCTTGAGGAGACTCCGGATACTGCACCGCTGGTCGACTTCGTCCGCCTCCTCCTCGGAGACGATCATCCCCTGGTCGACGTACTCCGTCGCGGCGTCGGCTTCCATCACGGTGGGCTCCCTATCGAGGTGCTAGAAGCTTTGGAGGAAGCGGTCCGTGAGGACCTCCTACGATACCTCACCTGCACATCCACTCTCACCGACGGCGTGAACCTGCCCGTACGGACCGTCGTCATCTACGACCAGCCGCACCCCGGCATGGACGACGACGCACGGCTTCGCGGCGCTCGGCTGATCAACGCAATGGGCCGGGCCGGCCGCGCGGGCAAAGAGACCGAAGGATGGATCGTCCTCGTACGGGCCGCAGCCCCCACCGAGACCGACTTCGAAGATCTCAATCCTGACGCCGAGAGCCTTGCCGTCACCTCGTCGCTGACCACCGCGGAGGCTCTCGACGCGTTCGCCAACCTCGAACAGACACTACGGGATGACGAGGATGCAATCTTCCGCGTCGACGACCCTGTGACAAGGAACTTCATCAGCTTCGTCTGGTTCGTTCTCGCGGTCGAGGAAGAACGCGGCACCGACCCGGCGGCCGTCGACCTGGTTCGTATCATCGATTCGACGTTGGCTGCACAGTCGCTCCCGGCCCGGGCGGCATGTCTGTCAGCCGCGACGGTAACCCGCTCGGTCTATGCGAGGACCAATGTCGGAGCGCGCCGCCGCTGGCCCCGGACTGGTACCTCTATTGGATCCGCTCGCATCATCGACAACCTAGCCCACGAGATCGCCCTCGACATCCTCAACCGCGAGGGAGCCCTTGCACGCGCCGACGTCCGCGACCCGCGACAAGCCCTTCGCGTTCCCGGAATAATTAGCCGATTGCTCGCGCTGCCCGAAGCGCCGCGGTGGCACTTTCGCTCGAAGCCGAAGGGTGGCAACACCGTCTCCATTGATCCGGCTGATCTGCTGGCTGACTGGCTCTACGGCGCGTCCCTTCCCGATCTCGCGGACGCCTACCTCGAAGCCGCGTCTGATCCGGCCTGGCGGATCGAGCAGATGGTTGACGCGGTATCCAGTCACTTCGAGCACTACCTCGCATGGACCATCGGAGCGCTGGTCGAACTGGTCAACACCCGCTTGGAGGACGCCGAAACCCACGAACGGATGTGCCCTGACCTCGGCAGCTACATCCGCTACGGCGTTGACGACCCCCGTGCGTTGATCCTCATGACTGCGGGGATCCGCTCCCGTCGCCTCGCGCACGCTATCGTCGCCGACATCCCCGCCGACCTCGAAGCCAGCCGCGAGACTCTGCGGCTCTGGCTGAACAGGATGGGCGTGCCTGGATGGCGCAGCCGCTACAACGCCTCTGCCTCCGAGGTCCTGGACCTCCTGGATTTCACCCGAGAACGCAACCGCAGCCTACTTAAGACTCTCCTGGAGAGCGGAACGGCAACCGTTCACCTCCCCATCCAGACCACGAATCTGCCTAGCTGGAACGGACCACTCACCCTGGAACCGCTGCGCGGCGAGTCACCGCCCACAGCCCTGGCGATCTACGCGGGCGAACGATTTCTCGTCTCGGCAGCTGCGCAAGACCAGGCCGATCTCTCCGCGATCATCGACACCGGTCTGGACATCGCCTTGGCGATCGGTACCGAGGGTCCCCAACCGACACTGTCGATCACTCTCGTCGTTGGCGACGAGCGAGACTGATGTCCTGCGCCTGAATTCGTCTCGGCCTACGGCTGCGGGTTTGACACAAAGGGATGCGAGATGGGATTGACACCCTGGTAGAGCGCTGGCCACAATTCCCTAGGGGCAGTGCCAAGCAGTTCGACTGCTCGACCAGTACTCCAGAAGTGCAGAACAACTGATGATAGGTACGTCGCCGATACGGCTTCTGGGTGGTCGAGAATGAAGTGAGCCAAAACTTCCTCGCTAAGGAAGCACCTACCCATACTGTCTGGGGCACCGACCGATATCAGGAGCCGGTCGTTTGAGGGTCTATCCTTACGGGTAATGATCTTCCGGAGATTGGACCACTCTTCTGACGCCATGTGATCAGACTGAAAGGCTAGCCCCATGCTCATGCCTGTCATAGAGAATAGTCCAGACGCAGGCACGCCACCGAGCAAAGGGACGGACATGAAGTTCACGTCTTCAGGCGTTCGTACCGGCCCAGCTCCGGTCAACTGTTGTGGGATCTCAGTGCCTGATACCCGATACTGGTCTGGGTCCGGCCGATGCGCGACCAGTGCTTCTACCAACCGGTCGTAGGCACCTGTATCATTCGCTTTGAACGGTAGGCCCGCAGGATCATCAGCGGCACCGAACCACATGGATACGTGGTAGCCAGTCAGGTGACCGATTCGGTGCCGTTGTTGTTCGCTAAATCGCCTCGTGATCTCGAAGAACAGCGCTTGAGCCTGCCGTCGTTGATGGTTACTGAAGGCGGTAAGCTCCCAACCAACTTGACCGCCATCTACGTGTGCGTAGAGGTCGGGCGGGTCGTCACCGGGAGCGACCAGAGTAACCGCATCGTATAGCTCATTTCCGGTCGCGCACCTATAGTCAACCGCGAGGCGTTGCAGGTGAAGAAGCTCCAATTCGGACTTGGAGATAGGCGTAGCAACACGAAGCCAACTGAACGGGATTTCATTGGCGATTCCAAGCCATGGATGCCCGCTGTCATTTTTGCCGACTAGGGCAGTGACCAACGGTGCGCCCCACGGAGATGGCACAACACTGACATCTTCTACCGCCCACTTTCCCCGAAGCATGATCGGAAGCAGGATCATGTAGCTCTGGGTGGGCGCGACGGGCTTCCCAGCTTCATCTGCTACGCGGCTCGGGCTCATCCCTCGGTCGTCCTCTTCGTTGAAGCGGCGTCTTCCCGCAACGGCCCCTCGGTAACGTTGGGACGGCGCACGGATTGTCGGATGTTACCGGCTGGCTGCGTGGGGATCTGTGCGGGCGTGTTGATTCCGGCGGATGTGGGCAGGGGTGGTGGTCGCGGCGGGCGAACCGTTCGGGCCGGGCCGCATGGATCGCTTCGACGTCGCCAGCCCCGAGGCCCAGCGCTCAAGGGTGGTGGCCTCGAAAGGCGTGAATGACCTCGGCGACGGCGCGCAGGACGGTAGCGATTGCGTCTGCCGTGCTCGGCCGCAACGTCACAAGCAACACCGGGACGAGCACAAGTAGGGCGGGGAGTACGGCGAGGAACCTCATGCAGTCGAGGGTGGCTGTCGTCGCACAGTATCTATGATCGTGTCAGGATCGCGAACAGCCGGTCAAGATCGGTATCCCACGGCCGGGCGTTGGGTTCGATGATCCCCACGATCGAAAGGATGATCCGGCTTGGGAATCCGAAGACGGGAGCGCTGGTGGCATCCTGCCGAGGGCTACCCGTCGTGTCCGAACTGCCGCGAGGACTACCCCAACGTCCGAGGACAGAACGAGGTGTGGCACGAGGAAGCTCTTGGAGCTGGCTGGCTAGCGGCGCTCCGGCTCGCTACGGACCGTGGCCATCTTGTTGTCGCCGAGCTTCGGATCTTCCCGGCAGATGGCGACTGCCGAGATGCTGGTACCTGGAGGGTCGAACGCGAAAGTATAGCGCATGCTGCTCGACTTGTGCCGCGGGGAGGGCTAACTACCAGAAAGCTGCGGGAGGTGGCAATCGAACGGGCTTTGAAGGCTGCGCTGCCGGCTCTCCGTGACCACCACGAATTCATTCGCCTTTCCGCAGTGGATAGCGAGCAGCAGGAGCACGCCGACGAGATGCCACTTGCGGTTACAGGGATGCCCGCAGCAGTCAAAGCCGAGCAGCGACGCCAGAACCCTCGCGGCGTTTCCGACCTATACCTGGCCGAGATCGCTTGCCGCTACGAACGCTTGTGGAATGATCCAGCGACCCGTCGGAAAGTCAGCAAGTCACTTGCTGCCGAGACGGGAGAGTCCGAGAGCCGGGCTCGGCGACTTGTCTTCCAAGCTCGGGAGCGAGGCATGCTCACCGGCGGGGGACGTGGACGGTCGGGCGGCAGCGCAACGCCAACGGCGCGCACGCTACTACAGAGACATGCTCAGGGAGAATTATAGAATTGCCTGTCGGCAACATGAAATCACATTGAGTTTTTCCGACTCTTCTGACGTATGGTGGGGTAGCCGGAGCACGGAGAAGTCGCCGGGGATCGCGCTCATCCCGACAGGCAGCTTTTCAGCCGCCTTTCTCGTCGTTGATCTTGCGAATGATCCGTTCAAGATCTCGCCGTTGTTCGGGTGTTGCCCGTCGCATTCTGTCACTGACAGCAAGCTCTCTCGCGCGGTTGGTCATATCGGCCAGGGCCTTGAGCTGATAACCCGTGACGGCTTCCCAGGTGGTGTGTCCGGGGTGCAGGACTTGGATGCAATCAGGCAGCACCCGGTAGAGGGCGACCCTTCGCGCGCCCTGGTCGTTGGTGGCATAGAGCGCCCAGCTTGCTCCATCGGGGGTAAACAACGCCGGTAACGGTTCGTTCGGGTTGTCGAGGTGGGCGGCCAGGATGGGTCGCAGCGGGGTTAAGGAGTCGTATTCGCGGCGAAGCTCGTCGAGCAGAGTGGACCCGTGGCGGTCGGGCTTGTGCTGTAATGTTTGTTCAAGAGCGAGGAGGACAGGTTGGCACATGTCTGGCGTGAGCTCACGGACAACGAGCGCGGTCAGGCGCGATTCCCTAATGGACGTGTCGGTGATGCTCACGAGGCCCAGGCGGGTGAGTTCGGTCAGCGCGGCCCGCACGGCCAGCGCGGACGGTGTGTGCCCGGAGAGGAGAGCGACGAGTTCGAGGACGAGTTCACGTCGCTGTTGGCCGTAGTCGCTCGACCAGGCTAGGCACACCAGGATGGTGTAGGATAGCGCTGCCGGATGGAGTCGTTGGAAGAGTTCCTGGATGACTCTGGCTGCGCTCCGGGGAACGTCCATGACCTCGGCGATGTTGGCGAGTGTCCCTGTTGGCTGGTGGCTGAGTTCCGCGAGCAGTTCGGCTGGCGTGACCGCGTCGCCGAGGGTGAGATAGCTGGCGATGTGCACAAGACTTTCGGGGTGGCCGCCCACGGCAGCCGACAGGTTCTTGACCAGTTTCGGATGAAGATCAGGAAACCGAGTCGTCAGCAGCTCGGCGGCCTGGTCGAACGTGAAGGTCACCATCTGGTGCGACCGAATGTTTCGGTACTGCTTGGTGGGTGGCTCGGAGAAGGACAGCCGCTCGGGTGTGGTGATCAGGATGGGGATGTTGGTTCCGTTCGGTACGAGCTCAGTGACGCTTCCCTGATTTCGCACGCCATCAAGAACGAGCAGACTAACCGCCTTCATATTCTGGATGGCGCGTCGGAAGAGGGTGCGGCATTGCTCGTCGGTCCAGCTTTCCGGATGATACCCCTCCAAGTCGAGTACGTGACGGATGTCTTCTTCAACAAGGCCATGCCGACCACAGCGGACGAAACCAGCAGGTGAGCTGACAGCGATTTGCTGACAGAACTGGTGAGCTAGCACAGTCTTGCCTATTCCAGAGACCCCCCAGATCTGCATGAAGCCGCCGTCAGGAAGCAATTCCCGATAGCTGGTATGCAGCCAGGTGAGCTCGGCTTCGCGGGTGACGATGCCCGACTCGGCGAGCCGATACATGCCGGCGTCGTGGGACGTCGAGGGGAAGTCAGAATGAGCAAGGATGTCAGCGAGTCGCAGCCGGAGACGTTCTATCCGGCGTGTGAGACTGCTGGGGCTCTCGTGCAGGTTGGCTCGTGTGCGTAGTTCCCGGACGAGGTATGCGTATTTCTTCCCGTCGAGCTGGTCTGGCTCTATCGGCGCGATGTGCGGGAAGGTCGGGGCACCATCGAGGTTGAACAGGTGAAACGCGGCCTCCTGTTGTGTGATGTCTCCGAACTCTCCGGCGAGTTGCGCGATCGCGTTTCTGAGTATCAGCTCAAGGCATGCTGTTTGGTCCACCTGCCATGCGCGTGAGAACTGCTGCTGTCCAATCCTGCGAAGCTCAGGTATCGCCAGTGGCCCCTTCGTCCCGACCGGCTCGAAGGCGCGCACTACGAGGCGTCGGGCGACATCATCGAGCTCTTTCCCGATCATGGTGACGAGAGGGTTGGCGGGCATGGGGATCAGTATGGACCATCAGGCTGGTCGTCGGGAACGACGTGCGACCCTGCCGCGACCGTGGGACGAGTCCAGCGACGGAGCCCGCGTCGACAGATGATGTCATCGGCGCGAATGCAAAACGCCCCGGCTCAAGTCACCTGAGCACGAGGCGTTTCGCAGGTGGCAGGTGAAGGTCGGGGCTGGTGTTGCTGATCCTAGTGTGAGAACGGGTTGATGCGCCTGGCCAGAGAGCGAAGGAGCAGCCAGATTTGCCTGATCCATGAACGCTTCCGCGCCCTGATTATGTACTGGCGTGTCACTTTGATAGCCTCGGCATTTCGGGCTATTGCCGCCACATACTCTCTATCCTCTGCCGCATCAGGCTGTAGGCCGGCGGAAAATTGGCCACCATCTAGATTACAAGGATCGATGAAGAGCAGCTTCTCTGGCGGCAGCTGTTCGTTCTCAATGGACATGTGCGTGCCTCTCTTGGTCGGATGTGGCACGCCGTCAGCTAGGAGTACTAGTTGACGGGGAGCCGCAGCCGAGACGCCGAGGGCAATACGTGATCACCATCAGCAACACGCCGACGATCTCTACCTATTTATAACACCGAAAGATCATTTCGTCAATAAAAATCTTCATAAGCCGTCTTCCCTCGCTTGAATCTCCACGCTTGCGCGTTAGATGATTCGCGCGGTTTAGTCAATTTCTTCCGGCTCGACTTGGCGCTCACATGATGGGCGCCAAGTCGAGCCAGAAGTCATGGTTTCGTTGTTGCTGTTTTCCTACGTTGAGTCCTGTGCGCGGCACCTGGCGGTGCACAGGAAGGACGAGCCCATGTCTCAACTCGACCCCTACGGCAGCAACCTGCCGACCATGTTCACCCCTGGTGGTCGGGCACTCGCCCGTGATCTCACCACCGTCCGACGTGCTACCAGCGTCGGTCTAGCCAAAGGCGACGGCTTGGCGGCCTTCACCGAACAGGCCATGGGCAACCTGGCTGCGCTCGACCGACAGCGCCGGTTGCTGGCCTGTGGTGACGAGACCCTGAACAACCTCCTCATGGAGGTGGAGATCGGGCACGTCATGTGCGTGCTGAGTGAGCAACGTGCCATGTACCGGCGGTACTGAATGGCCGACATCGACCCCGCATTCCTGGACGAACGGGTAGCCACGCTGGACGACAAGCTCACGGGCCTGCTGGCCGAAATCGAGGCCGTCTGCGTGACGTGGGCTATCGGCCTGGTCGACCAAGTCAGAAACCCACCGAAGCCGGAGGAGAAGTAATGGAGGCCATCGGCTGGCTGCTCATCGGTACCGTCATTCTTGCCTACCTCTGCGCCTTTCTGGAGCGCTACGGACACCTGCTACTCGTCCTGACCGGTGAGGCGCTTCTTGCCGCTCTAGCCCTAGCACTTCTGGTGATCATCATGCGGGCTGTCTGGTCGTGCTTCTGCCGCTGGCGGGAACTGCGGCAAATCCGTATCCAGACCGCCCATGCCATCCAACGCACCAACACCTACTACGAGAAGTCGCGGGCCGAAATGGAACAACTCGCCCGCGCCTACCGCCTACGGAAGGGGATCAACCAATGACACTCACCGACTACCACACACTGCTCGCTGTGATGACCGTGACGCTCCTACTGCTCACAGTGCCGCCAGTCATCACGCTCATGCGCCTCGACAGCGAAGCAGCCAAGGAACGCGCAGCCGCCAAAGCGCGTATCGCGGCAAGGCAAGCCGCAAAAGCCAGTCTGCCCGCCATTCCGGACGACGAACCCGCCCCAGAGGAGGAGACATGAACAGTCAGATCACCCCGGAGCAGGTGCAGAACCTACTCACGCTCGGCTCGGTCATTCTGCTCGCCGTTGTCCTTCGCCTGATCGGCCTCGCCGTGTGGCGCAAGTGGTTCGCGGACGACACCGCCGATGACGGCCTGACGCAGGAAGAGCGCGACCTGCGTACGGCCTACCGGAAGGGGCGACGTCCCAGATGAGTCGCCACCAGCCGTACCGAGGCGTCCAAGGGCGCCGCTACCAGGCCGTCATGAAGTCCTGGCGCAGGCTGCGCCACAGCGAGGCGGAGACGGCAGTCCGTCAACGGTCCCGCCGTCGGCGCCTCTTGGAGGAACTGCGCGCGCTCGACCTCGAAACCTACGACCACAGCTAGGGACAAGCCATGCGCCCAGGAATGTTCAGCAAGCTCCTGACCAGTGTGTTCGGTGCGCTGCTGCTCGTGCTCCTGGTGGCCGTGGTGGCGCGGGCGGCCTACTGGCTGCTCGCGCCGCTCGTCCCGGTCCTTGTGACGGCGGTCGCCTTGGGCGTCATCTACTGGTTCATCTTTCGCGGAATCCGCCGACGTTAGCGGGAATTACTATGCACATCTTCACGCCTTATACACCTACTGATAGCGAGCTGTTGTGGCTGACCAACAAGGTAAGGCTTGATCACGGAAGAAGCGAGCTGGAGTGGAATTGGGCTCTCGGCCAAGCAGCAAGCTGGATGGCACGCGACATGTTCGAGAACGACTACATGAGCCACCAGGACAGCTGCGGTAACTGGGTGTTGCAGCGGGCCATGGGATATGGCTACCCAGGCCGCCAAGGCTGGTTCTCTGTCGCCGAAAATGTGGCCTCCGGCTACCCGACTCCTGAGCGGGTTATTGAGGGGTGGCTGACCAGCGAGGGTCACCGGCTCAACATGCTGCGCGACACCTGGGTCAGTGTCGGACTCGGCTACTGCGTCCGGAAGTGGGTGCAGG
>NZ_CAAAFT010000324.1:0-4591 GCF_900634765.1 Candidatus Protofrankia californiensis
ACCCCACACAGAGGCCACACACCGACCACTGTCACTGGAGTACTAAGCGGCCTGCTGCGGAATTAACAGCTGTCTCTCTGGCGGCGCGGCAGCTGTAATTTCTACGGCTCGACCACGCCGCCCGTCAGCTCCATAACAACAAGAAGGGAGTGCATCCGTGTTTTCGCAAGCTCGGCTGCTTCTGGCAGCCCCAACTAACGGAAAGGCTCCCTATGGAAAGATCTCGAAAGAAAATTCATGTCGTTGGCGAACGCCGCGCCCAACTCGATGTCGCGCGCTTCGCTGACGCCCTCATTGCCTTCGCCCTGCACCGCCTGAGCGCGGACGCCAAGGCCAACCCCGCCACCTCCCCGACCGGCGAACCTGATCAGGAGCGGCCGTCATGATGCTGGCCCTCCTCTTCGCTGCCGGTGGCTTCACGATCCTCGGCCTGATCATCGGCGCACGCTGGCTCGACGCCTTGTCGTGGCGTCGTCGGCTGGTCGCCTACCAGCTCCGGCTACCGGCCGGACTCACCGCCGACCAGGTCAGCGGTTGGCTGGCCTCCGTCGCGGCCGACTCCCAGCACTGGCCGGTCGGCATCGAGATCGAAGCCTCTCGCCAGGGCATCGGCTTCTACTTGCTCATGTCGCGGTCACACGAGACGAGCACGCTGGCCCGGCTTCGCTCGGCGCTCCCAGGAGTGCGGGCCGACCTCTCGCCTGGCTACCTCGCGGCGCGGCCGGCGGTGCGCGCAGCCCGTGAGTTCAAGCTGACGAGTGCGCAGCGGCCGTTGGCGACCGACCGCGCTCAGGCCGCCGTGACTTCGCTTCTCTCCGGGCTGCACCCCTTCGCGCACGGCGAGGTTGTTCGCGTGCAGTGGTTGCTCTCTGGCGGTCGCGTCTTCCTCCCGGGTAAGGAGGACGCGGGCGAACTGGCCCGCGCGGTGCGCGCCAAGAACGCCGCGCCGGTCTTCAACGCGGTGGCTCGCGTAGCCGTCTCCGCACCGTCGCGCGCTCGGGCCGTGAACCTGCTCGGCCGCGTGACCAACGCCCTGAAGGTGCTGGATGCTCCAGGCGTCTCGGTCCTCCCGCGGTTGCTGCCGCTGTCCACCGTGACCGAACGCCTCTACAACCGGGCCGTACCACTGACCGTCTGGCCGATGCGCATCAACACCGAGGAGGCCGCCGGACTCCTCGGGTTCCCGCTCGGCAACCTGCACCTCCCCGGCCTGGAACTCGGCCGCGCCCGGCAGCTGCCACCGCCACAGGACATGGCGCGCTCCGGCCTGGTGCTCGCGGCCAGCAACTTCCCCGGTGCTCAGGACCGGCCGTTGGCTCTCGCTACCAGCGACCGGCTCCGGCACTTGCATCTGATCGGGCCGACCGGCGTGGGCAAGTCCACGCTCATCGCCAACGCTGCGCTCCAGGACATCGGGCGCGGCGACGGCCTGGTGCTCATGGACCCCAAGAGCGACCTTGTGTCGGATGTCCTGGCCCGCGTACCAGACGCCAGGACGAAGGACGTGATCGTCCTCGACCCGTCCGCCACCGACTTCCCGATCGGATTCAACGTCCTGCAAGTCGGTCGCGGTGAACAGGAACGGGAGTTGGTTGTCGATCACGTCGTGCATGTCTTCTCGGAACTGTGGCGTTCGTCCTGGGGACCGAGGACGAGTGACGTACTCCGTACCTGCCTGCTGACGCTCACCCACACGCGCGCTCACGACGGCTCGGCGTTCGCGTTGACCGAGGTGCCCGAGCTGCTGCTCAACCCGACCTTCCGCAAGTTCGTCACAGCGCAGACGACCGTCCCGGACTCGGTGCGTTCCTTCTGGTCGGCCTACGAGCGCATGAGTGAAGGCGAACGCGCACAGGTGATCGGCCCCAGCCTCAACAAGCTGCGCAGTCTGACCACCCGTACGCCACTGCGCCTGATGCTCGGACAGTCCAGCGGCATCGACCTGGCGGACGTGTTCACCAAGCGCAGCGTTGTGCTGGTCGCCCTCAGCAAGGGCACGGTCGGCACCGAAACGGCGCACCTACTCGGTTCCCTGCTCATGGCCGCGCTGTGGCAGAGCACCCTGGCCCGCGCAGCCGTCCCGGCTGAGAAGCGCCGACCGGCATGGGCCTACCTGGACGAGTTCCAAGACGTGTTGCGACTCGGCACCGATGGCGAGCTGGCCGACATGCTGGCCCAGGCTCGCGGTCTCGGCCTTGGGCTGACCCTGGCGCATCAGTACCTCGACCAGCTTCCCCGCCAGGTGCAAGCCGCCGTCCTCGGCACCGCTCGTTCGCAAGTCGCCTTCCAGCTCGACCACGACGACGCCCGCGCTCTGGAGAAGCGCTTTGCCCCGGCGCTGACCGCTGCCGACCTCATGGGCCTGCCCGCTCACGAGACCGCCATCCGGCCCAGCATCCACGGTCAGACCCGACCGCCCACGACCGGCCTCACCTACCCGCTCAGCGAGCCAGCCCACGACCCGGCCGTGCTCGCGGAGCAGAGCCGCCAGCGCTTCGGCGTTGCGCGGGCCGACGTGGAAGCGGCCCTCCGCTCGCGCGCCGAGACTCCGGCATCCGGCAAGATCGGGCGCGCTCGGCGCGGGGGTACGTCATGAGCCGCGCCACGCGACGTGTTGGTCTCGGCGTTGGGGTCGCCTGGCACCTCATTTCGCGGCCACCGATGTCAGACGGCGCGGCCAGGCCGATAGCGCCAACGAAATGCCTCCTCCTCTTCCTAGAGGACTCGGCATGACGCCTCGTGCCTTCCCGTCCACCCCGTCCTCCGGCCGTCGTGTCCGGTCGGCGCTCGTCGTCGCGCTGGCCGAAACGCTGACCGACCGCGAGTGGTCGATCCTCGCAACGGTCAACCGCCTGCGACTGGTGACCGGCCTCCAGCTCGAACGGCTGCACTTCGCGGAACTGACCGGCAAGAGCCGATCCGTCGTCCGTTGGCGCGTGCTCAAGCGACTGGTCGACGCCCAGGCGCTCACGCCGCTTGCTCGTCGCGTGGGCGGCAGCCTCCGCGGTTCGGCACAGCTCACCTACGCGCTGGACACCGCTGGGGAACGCCTGCTGCGACTGCGCCGCAACCTGTCGCAGACCAAGGAGCGCATCCGGCGGCCGGGGCCGATCGGGGATCGCTTCGTGGCGCACACGTTGGCGACGAGCGAACTGTACGTGCAGCTGGTCGAACGCTCCCGAGCCGAGAGCTTCACGCTCGACAACTTCCAGGCCGAGCCCGCCGCCTGGTGGCCCAACGGAGCCGGCGGATGGATGAAGCCAGACGCCTACCTGTCGATCTCGGCAGGCAAGTTCACCGACCACTGGTGGGTAGAAGTCGATCTCGCCACCGAGGCCGTACCCACGTTGCGCGGGAAGTTCCTCGCCTACATCGACTTTGTGAGCCTGGGGCAGCTCGGGCCTGGCGATGTCGTGCCGCGTGTTCTCGTCACGGTGCCGACCTTGGAGCGACGCGAGGTGGTCGCCAGCGTCGTCACCAAATTGCCCGCCCCCGCCGATGAGTTGTTCGTCGTGGTGCTGCACGACGAGGCCGTGGGCTGGCTCACCGCGGAACTCAGTGAGGCCGCCCATGAGTAGGCAGCACCCGCGCGACTGGTGGGTGATTCTCGGCATGACCGTCACGGCCTGCGCTGCGGCCGTCAGCAGCTTCTCGGGGCTGCAGTCGCTGGCAGCTGCTACCGGCTGGCCGGAAGCGTTGGCACCGCTGTTGCCGTTCACCATTGACGCCTACGCCATGACCGCTACCCGCGTGTGGCTGTCCAAGGCCACCAGCTCAACGGCGGCTCGCCGGTTCGCCCGCTGGAACGCCATCGGGGCTATCGGCCTGTCCTTGGTCGGCAACGCCGCCTGGCACCTGATTGCCGCCCACGTGCTCACCGTGACGTGGCCCATCGTCGTGCTCGTCGGTGCCGTCCCGCCCGCCGTCCTCGGCCTGCTCTCGCACTTGGCCGTCCTACGCGTCCAGAACGACGAGGACGAAGCCGCGATACCCAGTACGGAGCTGCACGAGCACCAGGACGAGGCCAACGCCGGCGGGGACGACCTCCTTGAGGCCGCCCGCGCCGCTGATGACGCCCACCGCACCGAGCACGGCAAGCCGATCACACGGGACCAGCTCCGCAGGCAGCTCCACGTCAGCAGCGACCGGGCCAGTGAGTTGTTGCGAAAAATACGCAGCTCACCAGAGACCCACACCGAAAAGTGATTGATGTTGTCAATTAAACTGTCCCATTTTCGGGACAGATAATTTATAGTCTCTTTTGTAAGGGGAAGAAAAATGAACGAGACTAACCATCCAATCGCGGAAACGCTCGGGCAATACCTTGAGCTGGGCCGCCAGGAAGCCGGACTCACTTTACGGCAGCTAGCCTCGGCAAGCGGGGTTCCAAAATCCACAGTAGGTCGGATTCTCAAAGGTGAAGTAGAGAACCCACCAATAGAACACGTCCAGCAGCTCGCGCGCGTGCTGGAACTGGACGAATCCGAGGCGTTTGCCTACATCGGCGTGACGCCTCCAAGCGGCCTTCCAAGCATCACTCCCTACCTAATACTCCAGTGACAGTGGTCGGTGTGTGGCCTCTGTGTGGGGT
>NZ_CAAAFT010000325.1:0-4190 GCF_900634765.1 Candidatus Protofrankia californiensis
ATCTGAAGGGCAAGCAAGTTAAACGACAAGTTGAGCGGTTGCACTTCACCGATCTTGCCGCGTCGTCACGGCCGGTCATGCGTCGCCGGGTACTGGCGCGGCTCGTGCGGCTCCGGCTGCTGGTAACGCTGAAGCGGCGTATCGGCGGGGTGCGGGCTGGATCGGCCGGGCTGGTGTACGCGCTGGATACGGCAGGCCAACGGCTCCTCGCGGGCACAGACAAACCATCCCGGCGACCGTGGACACCTTCGGCCCGATTCCTGGATCACCGCCTGGCCGGGAGCGAACTGTACGTGCGCCTGAGGGAAGCCAAGCGGCATGGTGAGCTGGAGGTGCTGCGCTTCCTGACGGAGCCAGACTCGTGGCAGCAGACCGCAACGCTCGGACTACTCAAGCCGGACGCCTACGCCGTCGTGGCCAGTGACAGCGTTGAGGACGCCTGGTGGATCGAGATCGACCAAGGCACCGAGAGCGTGCCGACCCTGCGCCGCAAGCTGCACGTCTACCTCGATGCCGCCCGCGCTGGCCACCTCGGGCCGGACGGCGTTCTGCCGCGCGTACTCGTGGCCGTGAACAGCGAACAGCGGCGGGAAGCGGTCGAAGGTCTCATAGCCCGGCTACCAGCGCCCGCAAGCGCGCTCCTGCATGTCGAGACCCAAGCCGACGCTGCCGCGTTCATCTCCAGCACTCTCCACGACGAGGACGCGCCCGATGGCCAGTAGGCGCGACTGGTGGGTGATCCTCGGCATGACCGTCACCGCTCTGGCCGCAGCCATCAGCAGCTTCTCGGGGCTGCACTCGTTGGCCGTCGCTACTGGGTGGCCGGAGGCGCTGGCGCCCCTGTTGCCGTTCACGATCGACGCCTACGCCATGACCGCTACCCGCGTCTGGCTATCCAAGGCCACTGGCTCAGCAGCGGCCCGAAGGTTCGCCCGGTGGAACGCCATCGGGGCCATCGGGCTGTCGTTGGTCGGCAACGCCGCCTGGCACCTGATCGCCGCCAAGGTGCTCGCGGTGAGCTGGCCGATCGTCGTGCTCGTCGGAGCCGTCCCGCCCGCCGTCCTCGGACTGCTCTCTCACCTGGCCGTCCTACATGGCCAGGACGACGAGGACGAAGCTCCGCCACCCGGTACGGAGCTGCAGGAGCACCAGGACGAGGCCGACGCCGGCGGGGACGACCTCATTGAGGCGGCCCGCGCGGCTGATGACGCCCACCGGGCCGAGCATGGGAAGCCGATCACGCGGGACCAGTTGCGTAAGCAGCTTCATGTTAGTAGCGACCGGGCGAGTCAAATAATGCGAACTCTTCGCAATTCCAGATACGAAAGTGATAATCCTTGATCGTTGTCAATTCTACGTTCGCCACAGCGAACGGAATCGCATATAATGAGAATTAAGAAAGGGAGGACAAAGAAGTGACGGAAAGTGAACAAGAAATCACACTCGGCTCGCATCTTCGGAGCCAGCGAGAAACAGCCAAACTCTCCATTCGTGAGCTAGCAAGACAAAGCGGCGTACCGGCGAGCTACATAACGGAGATTGAAGGTGGCAAGAAAACCCACCCTTCGGCTGAGGTATTGCAGAAGCTCGCCAAGGTTTTGGAGATCGACACGGCCGACCTCTTTGCCTTCATAGGTGTTACCCCATCACAAGGACTACCGAGCGTCGCTCCGTATCTGCGCGCCAAGTACAAGCTAAGCGGCGGCGCACTACGCGAGGCAGAACAGCAACTAAACCGCATCATCGAAGAATACGACAACTAACACGTTCATGGAGAGGAGAACTGCTTATGAACGAACACCCACAATCAATCATCTCGCAGCTTCGCTCCCTCATGCCTACGCGACCACTTGAGGAGCACGAAGCACGCGGCGTTGCCGAACGCCAAGCAATCAAGCTTTTGGAACTGCTCAGCCAGCACGAGCCGAGCGTTAATATCAGTCTCATAACCGAGCTGCCCCACGTTCAAGTCAAGGTGGAGCCCAACCTGAAAGCTGCTGGCATCTCGGGCATCGCGCAATGGAGCCGGGGACGCTGGCTCATCGTGGTCAGCCGTGATGACAGCCCGACTCGTCGCCGCTTCACACTGAGCCACGAGTTCAAGCACGTCCTCGACCACCCGTTTGTGAGTGTCATCTACAGCGAGCTTGGCGAGAACGAAGTCGACCGCGACCGCGCGACAGAGCAGATTTGCGACTACTTCGCAGGCTGCCTACTCATGCCGCGCAACTGGGTCAAGCGTGCCTGGGCCAACGGGATACAGGACCAAGCCGCCCTCGCCGCCATGTTCGACGTGTCCGAGGCCGCGATGGCCGTCCGCCTCCGGCAGATCGGCCTCACCGAGCCCAGTACCCGACACGCGCGCTTCAAGACGCGCATATCTCGCCCCATCGCCAGCTACTTCCGCGACGCACCCGTAACGGCCCAGCCCGCCGCGTTCGGGCTCGCAGCCTAGAGGAGAAGCCTATGAACACAACGAATCGACAGGTCCGCGACGCAGCCGCTGGCGTGCGCACCACCAAGCGAGCGGTGCTCTATCTCCGCGTCTCCACGCCCAGCCAGGTCAACACCGACTACAACCCCGAGGGCATCTCAATTCCCGCCCAACGCGACGCGGGCGAGCGCAAGGCCACTGAACTCGGAGCCAAAGTCGTCAACGAATTCGTGGAGCCAGGACGGACGGCTACGAATATCGACAAGCGGCCGGTCTTTCAGGAGATGCTCGCCTGGGTCAAAGCTCAAGGTGACATCGACTATATCGTCGTCTACCATTTCAACCGCATCTTCCGAAACAGCATCGACGCGGCCATCACCAAGCGCGACCTCAGCAAAATGGATGTCCGCATCGTCTCCACGGTCCTCGACATGGGCGAGACGCCCGAAAGCCAGATGGTTGAGACCATTATTCACGCCGTAGATCAGTACCAGTCACAGGCCAGCGGCGCAGACATCGCCTACAAAATGGGTCAGAAGGCTAAGAATGGCGGCACGGTCGCTCGCGCGAAGATCGGTTATCGAAACGTCCGCGAGCAGGTTGACGGCCGAGAGATACGGACAGTCGCGCTAGACGAAAAGAGAGCGCCGCTCGTCCTCAAAGCCTTCGAACTGTACGGCACCGGCCAATACTCTGGCGAGCAGGTCCACCAGGCAGTGACTGCGGCTGGGTTGTGCACGCGCGGCACGAAGCGGGCACCTGAGCAGCCAATCTCA
Organism: Candidatus Protofrankia californiensis; assembly: GCF_900634765.1. Classification (NCBI taxonomy): domain Bacteria; kingdom Bacillati; phylum Actinomycetota; class Actinomycetes; order Frankiales; family Frankiaceae; genus Protofrankia; species Candidatus Protofrankia californiensis. The sequence continues at coordinate 3,211 of NZ_CAAAFT010000325.1, forward strand.
ATGCACCTGTTTTACGAGATGCTTCAGGATCGCTACTACCTTGGCTACGTCACCTACAAAGACGAGGAGTACGAAGGACGCCACCCGGCCATCGTGACGGTTGAGCTGTTCGAGCGAGTGCAGCGCGTCCTCGCCCTACGGCACGGCGGCGGCTCAAGAGAACGCCAGCACCACCACTACCTCAAAGGCACGATCTGGTGCGCCCGCTGCGAACGCCGGTTCACCATCCAGAAGGCCAACGGCAACGGCGGCACCTACTTCTACTTCTTCTGCGTCGGACGTAGCAAGGGCATCTGCGACCAGCCGTACTTGTCCATCGAGCAGGTTGAGGGCGAGGTCGTCAAGCACTACGCCACAATCCGTCTCAACGAGCAGTTCCAGCAGCGCGTCCGCCGTCAGCTCGATGATGCCCTGATCTACGAGCTGCACACGATGGACACGCTGCGCAAGCAGCTGACAGCTCGACTGGAGGAACTGAGCGCCAAGGAAGACCGCTTCCTTGACCTGATCGGCGACCCCGGATGGCCCCACAACAAGATCAAGCAGAAGCTCGCCGTGATCGACCGTGAGCGCAACGAGATCCTGTCCAAGCTCGCGGACACCACCGGCAAGATCGACATCGGCCGCCGCTACTTCCTGAACGCCCTCGACCTGCTGCGTGACCCCCAGGGCTTCTACGCCAAAGCTGGCACCAGCCTCCGGCGCGGCCTCAACAAGGTCATCTTCGACAAGTTGTACGTGGACGACGGCCATGTGACCGCCCACATCCTCAACAGCGGCCTGGATGAGCTAGTGGAGGCAGGACAGCCCACCAGCAGGCGCTACACGCGCCGCGCTGCCCCGACCCCGACGTGGACATGGGCCCGAGACGAAGCCAGCCCCGTCCTTGCGGACGAGGCTGGCGACGATTCGACTGGAGCGGGCCGACTCGCCATGATCCTTTCGGGTCATGGTTCGAATAAGACCGCTCTGGTGGAGCT
>NZ_CAAAFT010000326.1:0-8518 GCF_900634765.1 Candidatus Protofrankia californiensis
CTAAGAGCCAAACATGGACTCCGAGGAGAGGCGTTAAGCGAAGCGGCGCAAGAAATACAAGACATCATCAACAAATATGACGGCGTACAGCCGGACGAATAAGAGAGGAAACAATGAAAGTACAGACAACATCAATCATCCGACAGCTTCGGGCGCTGGTCCCGGTGCGACCACTTACCGAACGTGAAGCGAAAAGTCTCGCAGAGCGCCAAGCGATCATCTTGCTTGAACTACTAGGGCAGCACAGGCCAGCCGTGGACGTTGGCCTTATAGCCGAGCTGCCGCGTATCGAAGTGCGCGTAGAGCCTAACCTACATAAAGGCGGCATCTCTGGCTTCTCGCAATGGAGCCAGGGGCGCTGGCTTATCGTAGTCAACCGCAGTGACAGCACAACACGCCGCCGCTTCACACTCAGCCACGAACTTAAGCACATACTCGATCATCCTTTCGCAAAAGTTCTCTACAGCAACCTCAGTGACGCAGAGGCCGAACGCGAACGAATTATCGAGCGTATCTGCGACTACTTCGCCGGCTGCCTCCTGGTGCCACGCAACTGGCTCAAGCAGGCTTGGGCAAATGGCATCCAGGATCGAGCAGCCCTCGCGGCCCTCTTCAATGTCTCCGAGGCTGCCATCTCGGTGCGACTCCAACAAACAGGGATTGGCGAACCGCGGACGGCCCACCACCGCGAGCTAAGTCAACCTATTAGCAGCTACTTCAGAAAAGAGTCGACGGGGCAGACTTTTATCACCTACCCACAAGCGGCGCAAGGAGGAATCTTATGACCAAGAGCTATCTACCAACTTACTTCCGAGCCGCGGCCGAAAGCGCCGAAGAGCTGCTCACCGTCGCAGAAGCCTGTGCCGAGTTGCGTGTCAGTAAGTGGACTCTCTATCAGTACATCCACTCACGCCAGCTCGCCAGTGTCAAGCTGCGCAGTCGCCGCTTGATCCCACGAAGCGCCATCCGCGCCTTGGTCGAGAAGCTAACCATCGAGGCGACCGCGTAATGGCACGACGAAACGCGAACGGCGAAGGGAGCATCTATAAACGCAAGGACGGCAGATGGGAGGGCGCAGCCTACCTAGGAACGATTAGCGGGAACGTCAAGCGCCTCCGCGTCTATGGCAAGACACGCAAAGAGGTACATGAAAAGCTAACCGCCTCGCTCGCGCAGGCGCGACAAGGCATGTTACTGCCAGACCGTACCTGGAAGCTTGCCGAGTATCTGGACTACTGGCTTGACCGTGCCGTAAACGCCGAACGGCGACCGAACACCCACAAGCGATACGAAGTAGTCGTTCGCCTCCATCTAAAGCCTACGCTTGGTAGGAAGTCACTACAGCAGCTCTCAGTGCGAATGGTGGAGGATTTCTACAAGAAATTACTCGCCGAATGCGCTTCACGGAACACCGTGTACCAAGCAAAGAAAGTCCTCAGCGCGGCGCTGACACATGCCATGAGGCAAGAGCTTCTACTTCGCAACGTAGCGCGATTGGCGGAGATGCCGCAGTACAAGCCGAAGGAGGCACAATACTGGACGGCTCAAGAGACCATTACTTTCCTTAGCGCAGCGCAATCAGACCCCTTGTACCATGCCCTCGTTCTGACCGTACTGTACGGCCTGCGTCGGGGCGAGGTGCTCGGTATTCGATGGCGCGACATCGACTTCGAGAAGGGAATATTAAGCATCAGACAGCAGATACAACGAATTGATGGAAAGCTCCAAGAGGTAGAGCTAAAGACCGACTCCAGCGAACGCGACGAACCGCTGTTGGCAACAGCACGTGACGTGCTGATGAAGCAGCGATCTAAGCAGGAAGCTGCCCGTTTGGCTGCTGGCGCCGACTGGCTGGGGGCAGGAACAAAGGACGATCTTGTCTTCACGACCCGGACTGGAAACCCGATTGAGCCGCGCAACCTTTACCGCTCGTTCCATCGCATCATCGAAAAGCACGGAATCCGCAGAATCAAACTTCATGAACTGCGGCACACCAATGGGACTGCTCAAAAGGATCTCAACGTTCCCGCGAGCGACACGCAAGCGATATTTGGGCACAGCAGCGTCGCAACAACTCGCATCTACCAACACGTAAGCCTGAGTAACAAGCGAAATGCATTGGAGAAGGTTGAAAACTACCTCTTCTCGCAACAGTTTGCGGAAGGTGAAGCTGGTAGCCGTCAACGACTGCCGTCAGGCCGGCAAATCTACCGACGAATGGTAAGTCCTACATCTGGAGGGCCCACTGGGATTCGAACCCAGGACACGTGGCTTAAAAGGCCCATCCGGAACACCGTAAACAATCATATTACCTCTGTAGATCGGGTCATGCAAGTCCGTAGACGTATATGGAAACTCGGATGCGTTGCCGTCAACTTTGCCGTCAAAGACCACGACCTAGAGGTTGCTACATGACCCGCCGACCTAAGCGCCGTGAACGCGGGCCTCCAGCACACCGGATGCGCTCCCTCCCAATTCCAACAACCCGAAAGGAGCCAGTCTTGAACCCGCTCACCGTCCAGTCACCGACCATCGAGAGGCGACACTATGCGCATACTCCTCGACCCGACACAGCCCTTCCCCGAAGACACCAAGTTCGCCGTCAGCTACCTGCGTGTGTCCACCAAGGCGCAGACAGAAACCGGCTACGACGAAGAGGGCCTGTCCATCGCGGCCCAACGCGACGCCAACCAGAAGAAGGCCGAACAACTCGGCGCGGTCATCGTGGCCGAGTTCGTAGACGCGGCTGAGTCCGCCAAGACTGCCGACCGCCCCGAACTGCAAGCAATGCTCGGCTTCATCCGCGAACTGGGCGTTATCAGCTACGTCATCGTGGACAAGGTTGACCGGCTCGCCCGCAACCGAGAAGACGACGTGCTCATCAACATGGCTGTCCGCAAGGCCGGAGCCAAGTTCGTCTCCTCCAAGGAGAACATCGACGAGACGCCTTCGGGCAAGCTCCTGCACGGAATCATGGCGAGCATCGCCGAGTTCTACTCCGCCAACCTGGCGACCGAAGCCAAGAAGGGTATGAGGCAGAAAGCCAAGTCCGGCGGCACGCCGGGCCACGCGCCTCTCGGCTACCGCAACGTCCGCGAACGCATCGACGGCCGCGAGATTCGCACGGTTGCCGTCGATCCCGAGCGCGCACCGCTCATCCAATGGATGTTCAGCGCCTACGCCACAGGCGAGTGGACCATGCGCCAGCTCACCGACGAGCTCAACCGTCGAGGGCTACGTATCCCGGCCACCAAGAAGCTCCCGGAACGACCGCTGCGCTACCAGCACATCGACAAGATGCTCGTCAACCGCTACTACACCGGCTTCGTCAGGTACGAGGGCATCTACTACGAGGGCCGGCATCCGGCGCTCATCGACACGGTGACCTTCGAGCAGGTGCAAGCCGTTCGGACCGCCCGCGCTGCGGCGCGGGAGAAGGTCCAGAAGCACCCGCACTACTTGAAGGGCTCGATCTTCTGCGGTCGGTGCCGTGGTCGGTTCGGGGTCATGAACGCTCGAAACCGCTGGGGCACGGTCTACCCGTACTTCTACTGCCTTGGCCGTGCGAAGAAGGAGGACTGCACACAGTCAACGATCCTGATCAGTGACGTTGAAGCGGCTGTCGCGGACTACTGGTCCCGCGTCCAGCTCAGTGGACCCCGCATCGTGGCCATTCGCGAACAGGTCATGGCCGCGCTGGTGAGCCGTCAACACAGCAACCGGACCGAACTCGACAGACAGGAGAAGCGCAAGAAGGCGCTGCAAAACCAACAACTCAAGCTGATCGAGATGCGCTACGCCGATGCAATCTCGCTCGAACACCTGAAGTCTGAACAGGAACGCATCACCCGCGAGCTTGCCCAGGCACAGCAGGTCATCGACCAGTGCTCGACCGAGATCGAGGCCGTCATGAAGGTGGTCGAGGAGGCACTGCTGCTGTGCGCCAACGCGCACCGGCTGTACCTCAGTGCTCCACCCGATGTCCGCCGACAGCTCAACCAAGCCGTCTTCGCCCACTTCTGGATCATGAACGACCAGGTGCAGGGCGCGGACCTCACCGAAGGCTTCGCCCACCTCCTCGCCCCTGATCTTGCCGCACGGCCGACGGAGGCGAAGAACAGCGAAGACACGAAGATCGAAACCCGTTCCCGCCCCGGTAGGGGTCGGGGGCGGTACACCGGCGAAAGTGCCGGTCTGGAACTGGTGCGGCCCACGGACGCCATACAGCGCCCGCACGGCCCACTTCCCGCCGACACGACGAACCCCGGACCCAACCGGGACCGGGGTTCAAACGTGACCGTTTTGGTGTCCGAGGGGGGACTTGAACCCCCACGCCCTTAGAGGGCACTAGCACCTCAAGCTAGCGCGTCTGCCATTCCGCCACCCGGACCTGCAACGAACCAAGACTCTACACGGCTTGCGCGCAAGCCGGTGTGGGGGTCGTCATCCCCACGGACGGGCTCTTTCCGATCTTCGGAAGTCCCGCCGATCCCGGCTGGACGGGGGCTGATCCGGACAGTCCGGACTGATCCAGACTGATCAATAGTGATTCGGACTGATCCGGACCTGATGAGACGGGGCTGATGCGTCGGTGGGCCCGGTGGTCAGGCAAGCTGGTCACCGACACCTCTCAGACCTCAGCTACGAAGGCGGATCGAGATCGTGACGACGTCGGTTCATCGCAGGATCGCCGGGGAGCTCGGCGTGCGTGAGGGGCAGGTGACCGCGGCCGTCGACCTGCTCGACGGCGGGGCCACCGTGCCGTTCATCGCCCGCTACCGCAAGGAGGCGACCGGCATGCTCGACGACGCGCAGTTGCGGACCCTCGAGGAGCGGTTGCGTTACCTGCGTGAGCTGGAGGACCGGCGCACGACGATCCTCGAGTCGATCCGCTCCCAGGGCAAGCTGGACGACGCGCTCGAGGCGCAGATCATGGCGGCCGACTCGAAGGCCCGCCTGGAGGACATCTACCTGCCCTACAAGCCCAAGCGCCGCACCAAGGCCCAGATCGCCCGGGAGGCGGGTCTGGAACCCCTCGCCGAGACGCTGCTGGCCGATCCGTCGCAGGATCCGCAGACAACCGCCACCGCCTTCGTCGACCCCGACAAGGGGGTCGCCGACACGACCGCCGCTCTGGATGGTGCGCGCGCCATCCTGGTCGAGCGCTTCGCCGAGGACGCGGACCTGATCGGGACGTTGCGTGAGCGGATGTGGTCGCGGGGCCGGCTCACCTCCCGGGTACGCGAGAGCAGGCAGGAGGCCGGCGCCAAGTTCGCCGACTACTTCGACTTCGCCGAGCCCTTCACCACCCTGCCCTCGCACCGGATCCTGGCGCTGTTCCGCGGCGAGAAGGAGGAGGTCCTCGACCTCACCCTCGAACCGGAGGCCGCTGACACAGACGGCGCCGACGGCCAGGCCGCCGACGGAGACGCCACCGGCGGGCAGACAGCAACAGTGCCACGGCAGACGGCGCAGCCCAGCAGCTACGAGATCACCGTCGCCGAGCGCTTCGCCGTCGCCGACAACGGCCGTCCGGCCGACCGCTGGCTGCTGGAGACGGTGCGCTGGGCATGGCGCACCCGGATCCTCGTCCACCTTGACATCGACCTGCGGATGCGCCTGTGGCAGGTGGCGGAGGACACCGCGGTCCGGGTGTTCGCCGTAAACCTGCGGGACCTCCTCCTCGCGGCGCCCGCCGGCGCGCGGGCGACCATGGGGCTCGACCCGGGCCTACGTACCGGCGTGAAGGTCGCGGTGCTCGACCCGACCGGCCAGGTGGTGGCGACCGAGACGATCTATCCGCATGAGCCGCGGCGACGCTGGGACGAGTCGATCGCCGTCCTCGCCCGGCTCGCGCGTATCCACAATGTTGAACTCGTCGCGATCGGCAACGGAACCGCCTCCCGTGAGACCGACAGGCTCGCAAGCGATCTGGCCAAGCGGCACCCGGAGCTCAAGCTCACCACGGTCGTGGTGTCCGAGGCCGGCGCCTCGGTGTACTCCGCGTCCGCCTATGCCTCGCGGGAACTGCCCGAGCTGGACGTGTCGTTGCGCGGCGCGGTGTCCATTGCACGCCGGCTGCAGGATCCGCTGGCAGAGCTCGTCAAGATAGACCCCCGCTCGATCGGGGTCGGCCAGTATCAGCACGACCTGTCCGAGGTCAAGCTGTCGCGTTCGCTGGACGCGGTGGTGGAGGACTGCGTCAACGCCGTCGGCGTCGATGTCAACACCGCCTCGGTGCCGCTGCTGACGCGCGTGTCGGGCATCGGCGAGGGGCTCGCGGAGAACATCGTGCGCCACCGCGACGCCAACGGCCCGTTCCGTTCCCGCCGGGCGCTCACCGACGTCTCCCGGCTGGGCCCGAAGGCGTTCGAGCAGTGCGCCGGCTTCCTGCGCATCCGCGACGGTGACGATCCGCTGGACGCCTCCAGTGTGCACCCGGAGGCATATCCGGTGGTACGCCGGATCCTTACGGCTACGAGCAGTGACATCACGATGGTGATCGGCAACAGCTCGACACTGCGAGCCCTGCGGCCCACAGACTTCGTCGACGACACCTTCGGCCTGCCGACCGTCACCGACATCCTCAGGGAACTGGAGAAACCGGGCCGCGACCCGCGCCCGGCGTTCCGGACCGCGGCGTTCGCCGACGGCGTGGAGACGCTCGCCGATCTCACACCCGGCATGGTGCTGGAGGGTGTCGTCACCAACGTCGCCGCGTTCGGCGCGTTCGTCGACGTCGGGGTGCACCAGGACGGCCTCGTCCACGTTTCGGCGATGTCGAGGAACTTCGTCTCCGACCCGCGCGAGGTGGTCAAGCCCGGCGACATCGTCCGGGTGAAGGTGCTCGATGTCGACATCGCCCGCAAACGCATCTCGCTGACGCTGCGGCTCGACGGTGACGCCGACGCCGACGCCGGCCGTGCCGACCAGCGCGCGTCATCGGGTGCGGGACGCCGCCGTGAGCGAGGCGCCGCACCGTCGGCAACGCCCCGTGAGCGCAACGCCACCGCCTCCGGTGCGCCCCGCGGAACGCAACCCCGTGGAGCACGATCCGGCGGAACACGGTCCGGCGGGGCGCAGCCCCGCACCCGCCGCGGCGGATCGAATGACGTGCCCGACGGTGCTCTCGCCGACGCGTTGCGACGCGCCGGTCTCATCGACGAGTTCGGCAACAGCGTCAGCCGGCCGAAACGAACCGGACGCTGACCTGCGCTCCACCCGGTCAGACGGTCCGGTTGGTCCGCTCGATCCGCTCGATCCGGTCCGCTCGGTCGGTCCGGGCGATTCGGTAGGTCCGCTCGTTCGATTGGTCCTTTTGATCGAATTAGTTCCGGGCGGACGGTCCGGTCGGACGGGACGGATTGCGCGACTTCTCCACCGAATAGGTCGACTATGGACGTAGGTACTGCCCACGTGCTCTAACCGCGTACGCATCGGGCATCGATCGATCACATTGCTGGAGGTTCCCGGGAGATGTCCCTGCCCGACTTCTTCATCCTCGGGGTTCCCAAGGCCGGCACCACGGCGCTGCACGCTGCGCTCACCCGGCATCCCCAGCTGTTCCTCTCCACGGTAAAGGAACCGAAGTTCTTCCTCAGTGACGGCCCGCCGCCGGCTCAGGGCGGGCCCGGCGACGCCCAGACCTACCAGGAGCACGTCTGGAAGCGTAAGGACTACGAAGCGCTGTTCAATACGGCGCCGCACGGCACGCTGCGCGGCGAGGCCACTCCGTTCTACCTCTACGACCTCGACGCGCAGGCCAGGATCAAGCGCCTGCTCCCCAAGGCGAAGCTGGTCGTGCTCCTGCGTAACCCGGTGGACCGGGCGCACTCGAACTGGACCCACCTGTGGGCGGCGGGTCTGGAGCCCGAACGCGACTTCGTGCGGGCGTGCGCGCTGGAGCAGCCCCGCAAGGCAGCGGGCTGGGCCGACTTCTGGCACTACGTCTCCCAGGGCCGCTACGGCGAGCAGATCCAGCACCTGTACACCCTGTTCGCCCGCGAGCAGGTGCTCCTGCTGCGCTACCGCGACCTGCGGGACTCCCCCGCGGCCACCCTCGATCAGGTCTGCGAGTTCCTGGAGGTCTCCACCGGCGTGCTCGACGTCGTCCCGTCCGAGAACGTCTCCTCCTATGTCGCGGACACCCCGCTGAACACCGTCCTGCGGGCGCTGCTGCGCAACGGTGGCAGGATCGGCCAGTATTTCCCGGTGCCGGTGCGCAAGGTCTTCCGCGGACCTCTGCTGACCGCGCTGCAGCGCAGTTCGGGTGGACGGCCGAAACTCACCCCGGCGCAGCGCCGGGCCGTCCTGCCGTACTTCGTCGGCGACATCGCCCTCCTTGAGCAGGTGACCGGGAACTCCTATTCCGACTGGCTGGACGCGGGCACGGAGCCCGAGGTCATCGACTGACCCGGTTGGCTGATTCGATCGAACGATTCCATCGAACAGCTCGATCGGACAACTCCGTCGGACCGCTGTGTCGGACCGCTGTGTCGGACGGGAACCGTCGCACGAC
>NZ_CAAAFT010000326.1:8952-13396 GCF_900634765.1 Candidatus Protofrankia californiensis
CCATCAGTGATCTGCATGTGGCGTATGCCGAGAACCGCCGAATCATCGAGGAACTACGACCGGGATCGGACGCGGACTGGCTGATCGTCGCCGGTGACGTCGGTGAGATCGTCGCGGAAATCGAATGGGCGCTGGCGCTGCTGCGCTCCCGGTTCTCCACCGTGATCTGGGTGCCGGGCAACCACGAGCTGTGGACGCCGAAAAAGGATCCGGTGCAGTTGACCGGTGAGCGGCGTTACCACCACCTGGTGGAGATGTGCCGGAGCCTGCACATTCTCACCCCGGAGGATCCGTATCCGATATGGGAGGGTGCCGGCGGTCCGGTTACCGTGGCTCCGCTGTTCCTCCTCTACGATTACACCTTCCGCCCGCCCGGTACCGGTTCCAAACAGGAGGCGCTCGCCCTGGCGCACCGGACGGGCGTGGTCTGCGCAGACGAGTACCTGCTGGTTCCCGACCCCTACCCGAGTGTGGACGCGTGGTCGCGGGCCCGGGTCGAACACACCCGCAAACGGCTCGCCGAATGCGATCCGCAGCTACCCACCGTCCTGGTGAATCATTTCCCGCTCGTGCGGGATCCGACATACGTGTTGCGCTATCCGGAGTTTGCGCAGTGGTGTGGTACCGAGAACACCGCCGACTGGCACCGACGATTCCGCGCCGCCGCCGTGGTGTACGGCCACCTGCACATCCCCCGGACAACGTGGTATGACGGCGTCCGGTTCGAGGAGGTTTCGATCGGTTATCCCCGGGAGTGGCGCCAGTGGAACGGCCCCCGCAGCATCCCCCGACAGATACTGCCGGAGCCGGACCGGCATGACTGAGACCGAGATGTCCGGTACCGAGATGTCTGGAACAGGCATGCCTGGTACCGGTATACCCGAAAGCGACGTGACCGGCATCACTATGCCTGGGACCGAGCTGCTCGCGACGCTGCTTCCCCCCGCCGTGGTCGCGGTGGAGGCGTTCACCGACGATCCGGATGCTGTGCTGTTCCCCGAGGAGGAGGCGACGCTCGCGCGGTCCGTGGACAAACGTCGCCGGGAGTTCACCACCGCCCGGGTATGCGCCCACCGCGCGCTCGCGGGCCTGGGCGTGCCGCCGGTGCCGGTACTGCGCGGACCCCGGGGGGAACCGCAATGGCCCTCCGGGGTGATCGGCAGCATCACGCACTGTGCCGGCTACCGCGCCGCTGTGGTAGCCCGATCCACCGACATAGTCACGGTCGGTATCGATGCCGAACCGAACGAGGTCCTGCCGGAGGGTGTGCTCGACCAGATCGCCCTGCCCGAGGAACACGACTGGCTCGGCCCGCTGATGCGCGGCGATCCCGCCGTGCACTGGGACCGGCTGCTGTTCAGCATCAAGGAGTCGGTCTACAAGGCCTGGTTTCCGCTGGCCCGACGCTGGCTCGGTTTCGAGGATGCGGCCATCACGGTCGACCCGCTCGGGGGTACCTTCTCCGCCCGGCTGCTGGTGGACGGACCTGTGCTCCCCGGCGGCGTTCCACCGGGCCGTGGGCAGCGCAACCATGATCTTTCCGCGCTCCCGGAAGCCCGGGTCCCCGAACGGCTGACCGGCTTCACCGGCCGCTGGCTGGCCCGCAACGGCCTGGTCATCACGGCGATCACCGTGCCGGGACGCTGACAGCGGAGATCATATCGACCAGTTCCGCCCGGGTGGGAACGCCCGGGGGACGGCTCGGACGCCACCCCCTGGCGATCAGATTCGCTACCCGTGGTTCCACCGCGTCCAGTGCGTCGGGCGGATCCACCATCTGCATGTGGCGCAGCGCCGCCGCCGCGACCACCGGATCGGCACCGGCGGCGGCGAGCACCACGAACCGCGGCACCGAAACCGGGCTCGGCGGGCTCATCGACGGGATGGACGGCAGCCCACCCTCCATGACCGCCCCCCAGGCCGCGGAGCGCGCCCGGTCGAGCAGTCGGGCGTCGTCGAACCACGACCACAGCTCGTCGCGGACCCAGGCATCGACCCGGTCACGCCACGCGGCCGGATCGGAGGGGTCCTCGGCCACCGCTTGGACGAGCCTGAACGCGTGCGCGACAGCCAGGGATGCGCCTCGACCGAAATGCGGGTTGGTGGTACAGACCGTGTCACCGAGCGCATGCAGGCCGTCGGGCGCGGCCGGACCCAACGGCCGGAACGCGTTGCGCAGCCCCTTCATGACCATGATGTTGGAGATCGGCTCGGCGAAGTCGGGATCGGTCCAGTCCGCCCCGAGCGACATGATCCGCGCGGCCGATTCGAACACGGGCGTCCTGCGCAGCGCGGCCAGACCCCTGTCCCGCGGCATGTGGACGAAGGCGACGGTGAAGGTGCCGGCGTCATGGGGGAAGACAAGCAGAGCGTAACCGTCGGCTTCCTCGACCCCGACCGCCCCACGGTTGACCGGACCGAGTTGCCGTCCCGGCAGCGCCCGGTAGCGACGGGAGACATAGACCTCGTTGGCCGGCTCGTCGAAGGCCTCCTCGGCCCGCATGCCGGCGGTGAGACGGCTGCGCCGGCCACCGCAGTCGATCACAAGATCGGCCGGGCACAGCCCGCCCCCGGCCAGGCGCACACCGACGACCGCCCCCTGCCGCGTCTCCACCCGCTGGACGGTCCCGGTCCGCAGGTCTATCCCGGGCTCCGTCTCGACACCCCGCCGCAGCACCCATTCCAGCGTGCTGCGGCGGCACTGCAACAGGCGCACGCCCTCCGGCAGGGACAAATCGACCGCACCGGCGACCCACAGGGCGTCCACAATGTCAGGCAGACCCGTGAGGAGTTCGGAACAGATCCGGGCGAGAAAGGCGTGCGGCTGGTGCAGCTGCGCGACCCCGATCCGTTTCCAGGTACCGGCCTCGTCGAGCCGGGCGGGTCTCACCGCGGTATCACGCTCGATCAGCGTGACCGCGTGCCCGAGCCGCGCCAGCGCGAGGGACACCGTCGTCCCCGCCACCCCGGCGCCGCACACCACGACCTGCAGCCGCCTGCTGCTTGCCATTCAACTCCCCGTTCTGCGTATCCGATCATCGCGCCCCCCGACGCCCTTGCCTGGTGCCTTCCGTGGCCGGATCGTCCTTTTCTCCGCTTGTGACGAGATCAGCCACCATCACCGCCGTAAACGGTGCGCAGATGATCTTCAAGTGCGCCGGCGAGGACCGGCCTGGTGCGGAAACCGACGTGTCCGTCCGGCCGGATCAGATAGGCGCACGGCCCGGTGGTCCCGTAAACGGATCTGTAGTCACGCTCGGTGTCGCGGATGACGGGAAGGTCGATACCCGCGGGAGTGAAGGCGTCCGGGGCCAGCACAACATAGATATTGATCAGTCCCGCGGCCTGCCGCCGGGCCGCGACGGCTATCTTCTCGTAGCCGATCAGGTCCTCCTCGGTCGAGGAGGCGTCCCCGTAGAACAGCAGTGTGTGCACGGTGCCCTGGATCAGCTCGAACAGTCGCAACCGGTGCCCGACACCGCGACGGGTCAGCCCGTGCACGTCAGGTGCGCGGTCGCCGGCCGCCGGCCCCCGGTCCGGGGCGTCCCAGCCCAACGCCTCCCCGACCCAGGGGGTGCCGCGGTAGGTCAGGGTCATCTGCATCTCGTCGAGGAACTGCGCCTTCTCGTCCTCGTTGTCCATCTCGTCGGTGAACGCGACCCGTACGGCGCGGCCCATGACCGACTCCCCGGCGGGGCGGCGCTCGGCCTCGTAGCTGTCGAGCAGGTCCGGCCCTGCGTGCCCACCCGCCGCGAGCGCGATCTTCCAGCCGAGGTTGTAGGCGTCCTGGATGCCGGTGTTCATGCCCTGACCGCCCGCCGGTGGATGCAGGTGCGCGGCGTCACCGGCGACGAACGCCCGGCCGACCCGGTAACGATCGACGATCCCGTGGCTGATCCGGAAGATCGACGACCAGCGCAGGTTGCGCGCGGTGGTCCCGGGCGGCGCCAGCCGATCGAGCGCGACCTGGAACTCGGCCAGTGTCGGCGGCTCGTACTCCTTCATGAAACCGGGCGGCACGTCCGTACGGGCGGCCTCGGCCATGATGCGCGGCGGCGCCATGGTCGCGATGCGATAGCGGCCGTGGCCCCGCAACGGGACGCACACGAGCATCCCGTCCATCTGGCCGTCGGTCTCGTGCAGGAAGCGCAGCAGGTAGCCCTCGGGCATCGACCAGTCGACCTCGATGTCGGCGAGCATGAACAGCTGGGGGAAACGCCCGGAGCCGGCGTTGAAGGACAGGTTCAGTTCCTTGCGGACGGTGCTGTGCGCGCCGTCGGATCCCACGATGTACTTCGCCCGCACTGTTGTCTCGCCGCCGGCGGTCGACAACCGCGCGGTCACACCGGCGGCGTCCTGGGTGAGGCCGAGCAGTTCCACGCCCCGCTCGATCGACCCGCCGAGCGCGCTGAGGCGGTCGGTGAGGATGTGTTCCGTTTCGTAC
>NZ_CAAAFT010000327.1:0-529 GCF_900634765.1 Candidatus Protofrankia californiensis
CCGCCGGGCGCCGGCGACCTCCGGCCGGATGGTCGTGGTCAGGGCGCCGGCCGGGTGCTGCTCCAGGGCCGTGCCCTGGTCGGAGCGGGCGTTCGCGCCGATGCTCGTGTCGGGGTTCGTGTCGGGGTTCGTGTCGGCGTTCATCTCGGCCTCCGGAGGGCGAGCGACGATCGAGAAGATGCGACGGGAGAAACCACGGTCGAGGAAGGGAATGAGCTGGCTGGTGCGGTCGCTGTGGTGCGGATCCCCCACCCAGGCCAGGAACGCCTTCTCGGAGGTCCACTCCGCCAGCAGGTGGAACGTCCGCGTGCCGGGCTCGTGCAGCAGTTCCTCCCGGATGCGGCCGGCGACGCCGTGCATGGCCTCAGCGACGTCGAGGAACGCCTGCTCGAACGCCTCCTCCTCGTCGGCGGGCACGGTGGTCGTGACCAGGACCCGGACTGCCGACCCCCGCCCTTCCAGGGTGTGCAGCACGTCGTAGGTGTGCCGCTCGGCGTCGTCCCGGAGATCGCGCAGGGCGGCGGTGAGG
>NZ_CAAAFT010000327.1:554-1395 GCF_900634765.1 Candidatus Protofrankia californiensis
GGGCGGCGGTGAGGTGGTCCCGGCGCGAGCTGCGCCCGAAGGCGTCCAGCGCCGAGCGGTTCTCCCAGTCGGCCACGATCACGTACTCTCCGGGCAGGTCCGGATTGCGCATCAGGTCCTGGCGGATGTTTCCCGGCACCGTGCTGATGACCTCCGCAGCCTTCAGCCAGGCGCTTTCGAACTCCTGCTCACGGCCGGGACGGGCGCGCATGCGCAGCAGCGTCCGCACCGTGTCCGTGGCGGTGCCGATCGCCGTGCGTACCACCGCCCCCACCCCGGGGCCGCTGGTCGCGTCCAAGTTGAACATCTACTTCTCCTCCTTATAGCGGTGTAGGACGAGCGACGCGTTGAACCCGTCGAAGCCGCGGGCGTTGACCATCGCGGTGGCAACCGGCGTGGGGGTCACCTCGGACACGAAGTTCAGCTCGCATCCCGGTGCGGGAGTATGGACACCCGCCGGCGGAAGGAGATCATGACGCATGGCCAGCAGCGCGGTTGCCGCGTCCAGGGCGGCCCCGCCCTGGTAGAGCCGCCCCACCAGTGGCTTCTGCGTCGTCACTGCCGGTGATGCCGATCCGAACACGGTCCGCATGGCGGCGCACTCGTCACGGTCGGAGGCGGGCACCCCGAGCGCGTCGGGGAAGACCACGTCGACGTCTTCGGGCCGCTGGCCCGCCCGCTCCAGCGCCGTGGTCATCGCCCGGGCGTACTGGCCCACGTCGAAGCCGCCGTGGCGGCGCGAGTGCCGGCCGTCGAACGTGGCGGACACACCGGCGATCTCCCCGTAGATGACGGGGGCACCGCGGGCCAGGGCGTGGTCGAGGTCCTCCACGACGAAGAC
>NZ_CAAAFT010000327.1:1420-6854 GCF_900634765.1 Candidatus Protofrankia californiensis
GGGCGTGGTCGAGGTCCTCCACGACGAAGACCGCGCCGCCCTCCCCGGGAACGTAACCGTCCGCATCGACGTCGAACGGGCAGTAGGCGCGGGCCGGATCGGTACGGGACGTCATGGCATGGTTGTGCTGCTGGCAGGTCAACGCGTACGGGGACAGCGGCGCCTCGGTCCCACCGGCGAGCACCACCGGGGTCCCGCGGCGGACGAGCCGCGCCGCGTGGGCGAAGCTGTCCAGGCCACCGGCGCTCTCCGACACCAGGACCACCGACGGCCCCTTCATGCCGTGCCGGATCGACAGCTGCCCCACCGTGGCCGCGTAGAACCAGGCGATCGACTGGTACGCACCCACCGTGCACGACGGTGAGCTCCACAGGCGTTGGAGCTCGTGCTGACCGAACGCGTTTCCGCCGGAGCCGCTGGCGAGCGCGACGGACATGTCATACGGGTCGAGGGCTTGCGGGTCGATCCCCGCGTCCGCCAGTGCCTGGTCGGCAGCGCAGAAGGCCAGGTGCGTCCACCGGTCCGTCTGCACGACGAACCGGCTCGGCATGTGCTCGGCCGCCCCGAAACCGTCGACCTCACCGGCGATGGTGGTGTCGTAGCGCGACGGGTCGAACTGGGTGATACGCCCGAGCCGGCTCTCCCCGGAGAGCGCGGTCTTCCAGTACGTGTCCGCGCCGATCCCACTGGCGCAGACGATCCCGATCCCGGTGATCACAGCGCGCGGCGTCACCGTCCGGCCTCCACCTGCTGGTGGCTCTCCGCGGCCGGCAGGCTCCGCCCAGTATGCCGGCCGCTTCGGGCGTCCGCTTTGAAGACCATGGCTGACTGGAACCCCCCGAAGCCGCTGCCGACCGACAGCGCGACATCGACCCGCTGCTCACGCGCCGTGTTCGGCGTGTAGTCGAGATCGCACTCCGGATCCCGATTGGCCCAGTTCGCCGTCGGCGGGACGACCCCGTGCTCGATGGCCAGGGCACAGGCGGCCATCTCGATCGCACCGATCGCACCGAGCGAATGGCCGACCATGGACTTGATCGAACTGATCGGCACCTTGTAGGCGTGCTCACCGAGAACGCGTTTGAAGGCGGCCGTCTCATGCCGGTCGTTCTGCTTGGTCCCCGAACCATGAGCGTTGATGTAGGAGACCTCGGTCGGCGCCAGCCGTCCCTGTGCCAGCGCGTCGCTGATGGCGACGGCCATCTCCGCGCCGTCGGGACGCAACCCGGTCATGTGAAAGGCGTTACTGCGGGTAGCGAAACCGGCGACCTCGCAGTAGATGTGCGCGCCGCGGCGGCGGGCGTGCTCCATCTCCTCCAGGACGAGAACGGCGCCCCCCTCGCCCAGGATGAAGCCCTTGCGGTCCCGGTCGAAGGGCCGGGAGGCGTGCTCGGGGTCGGAGTCGTCCGGCGACGTCGCCTTGATCGCGTCGAAGGAGGCGAGCGTGACCGGGGAGATCGGGGAGTCCGACGCACCGGCGATCATGACGTCCGCCTCCCCGTCGGCGACGAGCTGGTAGCCGTAGCCGATGGCGTCGATCCCGGACGTGCAGCCGGTGGAGACGACCTGCGCCGGGCCGTGGGTCCCGAACTGGCAGCCGACGTCGGCCGCCAGGCTGCTCGGCATCAGCGCCTGGTACAGGAACGGCGCGGCGTAGTCGGGATCGACCAGCCACTGCCGGCCGGTGTCGCTGGCCACGACGTACTCGGTTTCCAGCGCCGTCGTGCCCCCGACCGCCGTACCCATCGCCACACCGGTGGCGTTCGCGGTCGGCTCGTCGAAGACGATCCCGCTGTCCGCGACGGCCTCGGCAGCGGCGGCCATGGCGAACTGGATGTAGCGGTCGGAGCGCCGCGCCTGGCGGGGGGAAAGCCCGGCGGACGCCGGATCGAAGTCGCATTCGGCGGCGACCCGGGAGCGAAACGGCGACGGGTCGAAGAGGGTGATGCGCCGGGTGGCGGTCCGTCCCTGCGTCACGGTGGACCAGAACGCCTCCCGCGTCACCCCACCCGGTGCGACCACGCCCACACCGGTCACCACAACGCGGCGGTGGGCGCTCACGTCGAGGCCACCGGGTCACCGTCAGCGCGTTCGGTGTTCACGTGGTTGGTGCTCACGTGGTTGGTGTTCACATGGTCGGTGTTCGCGGCATCCTCGGTGTCCACGTGTCCGAGCTCGGGACGGGGAGCCAGGGGACCGAGGTGGAAGACCACCGACGCCTCCTCGGCGCCGGTGTTGCGCAGCCGGTGGCGCGTCCCGATCGGGATGTAGAGCCCCTCGCCGGACCCGACGACCACCGGGACGTCGTCACAGTCGACGACGATGCCCCCTGTGGCTACGTAAAGAAATTCTTCGCTGTACGGGTGGTAGTGCTCGGCGATCTTCTCGCCGGGAAGAAGGGTGGCCACACCCATGAAGCCCGAGGTGCTACCCACCGTGCGCGGACCGAGCAGCACGCGCAGCTCTCCCCCGCGACGCCTGTCCGATGGAACATCGCGGACGGCCACATGCTGACAGCAGGATGCGACAGTCATGTCCTGTACTCCTTCTCACTCGTCATGCGCCCGCGTCGCGGGCCCCGCCGGCCCCGCCGGCCACACCGACCCCGCCGGCCGCCAGCTTCTCGACCTTGTCGCGGATGACCTCCATCTGGATCACCGAGTTGTCGTTGATCCGGGCGGTCATCGCCTCGTCGTCGACCGGCGCGTCCGGACGCATGGCAAAGTCCTGCACCCACGTCATCCGGACGCCGTCGCCGGCATCCTCGTACGACCAGTAGATGTTCATGTACTGGAACGGACCGGGCTCGACCCGGTGCGCGCGCACCTCACGCAGGCCGCGGTCGACCGTCCGCTGGCTTACCCACGACCAGATCCGCCCGTTTTCGTCCGGATGCATGGTCAGCCGGAAACGGACGGTGTCCCCCGCACGTTCGAGAACCTCCACCGAGGCGTACTCCGTGAACAGGTCGGGCCAGTTCTCCAGGTCGTTCGTCGCATCCCAGACGACGTCGAACGGTGCAGCGATGAACACTGAGTTCTGCGTGTGTCCCGGCATCTCCTACGAGACCTCCTCGAGATTTTCGTTCACAGATTTTCGTTCACAACGGCGGCAATTTCGCTCACGGTCATGGTGACGGCTTCGTCGGGGATCTCCACACCGAACCTCTCGACTATCACCGCCTGCAGCTCGAGGACAGCCAAAGAGTCGATCTGCAGCTCCGTGAGGGAGAGATGCTCGTTTCCGAGAAAAACATCGGGATCCGCACCGGCCCGCTCGACGAGAATCTCGCAGATCGTGGTCGGTGTCACGACGGACCGGGTGTTCCCGGTGGCTTCAACACTCATCGCCGTACCTTTCCGGAGTCCGTGAACAGGCGGTCGACCAGGCTGGTCGAGTACTGGCCCTTACGGAACTCGGTGTCGGCCAGCACGCGTTTGATGAAAGGAATGGTGGTACGTACGCCGGGCCCGTCGACGTCGAACTCGCCGAGCGCGCGCTCGGCCCGGCTCAGAGCCTCGGCCCGGCTGGGTGCCCAGACCGACACCTTGGCCAGCAACGAGTCGTAGTACGGGCTGACCCGATATCCGGGGAAACCGTGGGTGTCCACCCGGACGAACGGACCGGACGGTGGGGTGAACCGGTCGAGCCGGCCCGCGGCCGGTGCGAATCCCCGGTCGGGATCCTCGGTGTTGACCCGGCACTCGACGGCGACGCCGCGTATGACGACGTCCTCCTGCCGCAGCCGCAACGCAGTGCCGGCCGCGACATGGAGCTGCTCGTGGACGAGGTCGCAGCCCGTCACCATTTCGGTGACCGGATGTTCCACCTGGATACGGCTGTTGATTTCGATGAAATAGTGGTTCTGGTCCTCGTCGACCAGGAACTCGACCGTGCCGAGGCCGGTGAAACCGACCGAAAGCGCGCCCCGCACCGCGTCCCGGCACATCTCAGCCACCCGGTCGGGATCGAGTTCGGGCGCGGGCGCCTCCTCCACCAGCTTCTGGTGGCGGCGCTGTACCGAGCAGTCCCGGGTGCCCAGGTGGATGCCTCCGCCGTGGGCGTCACAGAGGATCTGCACCTCGACATGGCGGGCCCGCTCGAGAAAGCGCTCGACGTAGATCCGGTCGTCACCGAACACCGCCCGTGCCGCCGCCCGCGTGTCGGTGAACGCCGTCGCGAGCTGCGCGGCCGAGCGGACGACCGTCATACCACGGCCCCCGCCGCCGGCCGCGGCCTTGATGATGACGGGATATCCGATGGCGTCGGCGATGTCACGCGCGTCGGCGATACTGCGCGCGACATCGGCGCTGCCGGTGAGCAGGGGCAGGCCTGCCTGGCGCATCAGGGCCCGGGCCACGCTCTTGTCCCCCAGCGAGGCCATCACCTCCGGCGGCGAACCGATGAAGACCAAGCCGGCGTCGGCACATATCTCCGCGAAGTCTGGATCCTCGGAAAGAAACCCGTAGCCGGGGTGGACGGCGTCCGCCTCCGTCATTCTTGCTGCCTCGATGATGGCCGCCGCGTTGGCGTAGCTGCGCCGCGGCGGTGGCGGCCCGATACACACCGCCTCGTCGGTGTAGCGACGGACGAGAGAATCCTTGTCCGCCGTCGAATAGACGCCGACGGTCCGAATTCCGAGCTCGCGACATGCCCTGGCCACCCGCAATGCGATCTCGCCGCGGTTCGCAATGAGAACTTTCTGGAACAAATCTTCACCCCCCCGCGTGAAATGGGATTACCGCTACGGCGCGATCTCGACGAGAACCTGGTCGAACTCGACCGCCTCCCCGTTCCCGACGCAGATCCGGGCCACTTTTCCACCGATGTCGGCGGTCACCGGGTTCAGCAGCTTCATCGCCTCGATGATGCCGATCGTCGCACCCGCGTCGATGACGTTGCCAACCGTGACAAAGGGCTCCGCCCCCGGTTCGGGCGCATGATAGAAAGTCCCGACGATCGGTGCCGTGACAACGGCCACGTCGGCATCCGCGGTGTCCCCGCCGGCACCGTTTCCGCCGGCACCGTTTCCGCCGGCACCGTTCACAGCGGCGCCGTTGCCGTCGGCCGGGTTTCCGGTGGCCACCCCCGCGGCAGCCGTCTTCTCGACGGATCCGCTTTCGGTGGATGTGTTTCCGGCGGACGTGTTTCCGGCAGGCAGCGCCGGGACGAGCGAGGCGACCCGTTCGAGCTGCGCCGCGGCATCCACGCCGAACGCCAGCCGCGACCACTCGACCTCGATGGTGACGTCCCCGGAGCAGAC
This sequence comes from Candidatus Protofrankia californiensis, assembly GCF_900634765.1. NCBI lineage: Bacteria > Bacillati > Actinomycetota > Actinomycetes > Frankiales > Frankiaceae > Protofrankia > Candidatus Protofrankia californiensis. The sequence continues at coordinate 6,684 of NZ_CAAAFT010000327.1, forward strand.
GCGGATACGGCCGAGCTGGCCGGGCAGCTCCCCGGCCAACCGGGTCGCGTGCTCGTGCAGGGAGCGCAGGACGTGCTGGCGCTGGTCGATCGCGTTGGCCGGCCTCATACGGCCTTCTCCTCTTGTCGTTCGCGCGGCTGCGGCGGCGCGATGTCGGTGGGGGTGGTAACG
>NZ_CAAAFT010000328.1:0-759 GCF_900634765.1 Candidatus Protofrankia californiensis
GCCACGGGGCACTCAGGCCGAGCGCGCGGGCGGCCTCGGCCGCCGCCTGTGCGTCGTTCCAGAGAATCGCCGAGCAGGCCTCGGGGCTGATGACGGAGAACACGCCGTTCTCCGCGACCAGGACGCGATCGGCGACGGCCAGCGCCAGCGCGCCACCACTGCCACCCTCGCCGGTGATCACGGCGACGACCGGCGTGGAAAGCGCGGACATCCGCTGGATGGCGTGCGCGATCGCGGACGCCTGCCCCCGCTCCTCGGCCTCCCGGCCGGGGTAGGCGCCGGGCGTGTCGATCAGCGTCACCACGGGCAGGCCAAGCCGTGCCGCCAGCGACATCACCCGCATGGCCTTGCGGTAGCCCTCGGGCTGGGGCATGCCGAAGTTGTGCGCGATGAGCTCCGTGGTCGAATGCCCCTTCTCGGTCCCGACCACGGCCACAGCGAGTCCGTCGATTTCCGCGATGCCCGCCACGACGGCGTTGCAGTCCCCGTACAGCCGGTCACCGCGCAGCTCGACGAAGGAGTCGAACGACCGGGCGAGGTAGTCCCGGACGGTGGGGCGGGCGCTGTCGCGGGCAAGCCGGACGGTCTCCCACGGGTCCCGCTGGACCAGTCGCTCCGGGTCGGTGATGAGGACACCGGAGGTTGCCGGCGCCGGAAGATCGACCGGCTGATCAGTCGACGGATCAATCGACTCGTCGACCAATCCGTCGACCAATCCGTCGATCGAGGAGTCGATCGACGGATCGACTCCTCGCTCCG
>NZ_CAAAFT010000328.1:990-4312 GCF_900634765.1 Candidatus Protofrankia californiensis
TCCGTCGACCAATCCGTCGATCGAGGAGTCGATCGACGGATCGACTCCTCGCTCCGTCCGCCGTCCGACCGCGAGCAGCCGGGTCAGCACCGTCCGCAGGTCCGTCCGGTCGGCGACGATGTCGACCTGGCCCTTGCTGGCCAGAAAACCACTGCTCTGGAACTCGGCGGGCAGTTCCTGCCCGATGGTCTGCCGGATGACCCGAGGCCCGGCAAAACCCATCCGGCTGCCGGATTCGGCGACAATCACGTCCGTGTTGGTCGCGAACGACGCCGCCACCCCGCCGTAGGTCGGGTCGGTCACCAGGCTGATGGACAGCAGGCCGTGTTCCCGGTGCCGTTCGATGGCAATACCGGTCTTGGCCATCTGCATCAACGACAGGCAGCCCTCCTGCATCCGGGCTCCGCCGGAGGTGGAAACGATGAGCAGGGGAAGCGCCTCGTCCACGGCGAGTTCCACCGCGAGCGTGATCATCTCACCGACCGCCGAGCCGAGACTGCCGCCCAGAAAACGGAAGTCCATCACGGCCACGACGAGCCCGTGGCCACCGATGGCTCCGGTGCCGCACAGCACCGCTTCGGCCAGATCGGTCTCCTGTCGCGCCGCCTCCCAGCGCTGGGTGTACGGCCGGGTGTCGGTGAACCCGAGAATGTCGAAGTGCACGGGTTCGACCAGCAGCGGCTTGAAGCTTCCGGCGTCGAGGAGCTGCTCGATCCGCTGGGATGCGGTCAGCCGGTCGTGGTGGCCGCATTCGGGGCACACGAACAGGTTGCGGGCCAGCCGTTTGCCGTAGACGAGCGCGGCGCAGGATCCGCACCGGGTCCAGGGAACCGCGCTCACCTCGGCGACCGCGGCCCTCACGCGGCCTCTCCGGCGGACTCGGTTTCATAGGTGTAGAAGCACTGCGCTATCGCGTCCTGGGGTGACCGCCAGGTCGGCAGATAGGGCTGAATGTGGCGCGACAGGCGGTCGCTGACGCGTTTGAACTCCTCATGACCACGCGCGTTGTCCACCGCCTGCCGACCGTCCCCGGTCGTTTCCAGAAGATGGACGTAGAGATCCCCGAGCGAATAGAGCGAACGGTGGGCGACTCCGGCGATCCGCGGAAGTCCGGTCGCGTCCGATTCCGCGAAGATGCGTGCGACATCCTTTTCAGCGCCGGGCGTGATTTTGGCAACAATCAAGGATCTGTGCATGTTGGTGTCCCCCTCCACCGAACGGGCCGGGAAAACCCCGGGACCGGGGCCGGCGGGGCCGCTGACCCATTCGCGGCAACAACGTTTCGGTCCAGACTGACCCCCTACTGAGAGTAAGGGCGATCACACAGCGCGTCCACCGGTACCGTCTGCGCGACCTTTCCGGAGATCGACCACCCCTCCGCAGGACCCGGGCCTGCCGGCCCGGGAAGACCTGACCTGCCGGCTGCGGCAGACGTTCTGGCTCAGGGAGTGGACGTCCGTAGCCGGTGGTCGAGCGCGGTGTGACGGCGCCCACCACTGACCGTGCGTACGGCCTGGCCGATGGCTCTGCGTGAGCCAACCAGGACCACCAGTTTGCGGGCCCGGGTGACCGCAGTGTAGAGAAGGTTACGCTGCAACATCATCCAGGCGCTGGCGGTGACCGGGATGACCACGGCCGGGTACTCGCTGCCCTGCGAACGGTGGATGGTCACGGCGTAGGCGTGGGCGAGTTCGTCCAGTTCGGTGAACTCGTAGTCGATGTCCTCGTCCTCGTCCGTGCGCACCGTGACCTTCTGCTCGTCGAGGTCGATGCCGGTGACCACGCCGAGGGTGCCGTTGAAGACGCCGCTGGCTCCCTTGTCGTAGTTGTTGCGGATCTGGGTGACCTTGTCGCCGACCCGGAAGATCCGGCCACCGACCCGGCGTTCGAGCGTGTCGGGACGCGCCGGGGTGAGCGCGTCCTGCAGCAGGGTGTTCAGCGCGCCGGCGCCGGCTGGGCCGCGGTGCATCGGCGCGAGCACCTGCACGTCCCGGCGCGGGTCGAACCCGAACTTCGCGGGAATCCGCCGGGCCACCACGTCCACGGTCATCGCCGCGGCGTCCTCGGCCTCGTCCGCGGAGAAAAAGAAGAAGTCCGCCAGGCCGCGCACCAGCGGGTAGTCGCCGGTGTTGATGCGGTGTGCGTTCGTGACCACCCCGGACTGCTGTGCCTGGCGGAAGACCTGGGTCAGCCGCACGTGCGGGACCGGCGTCCCCTGCGCCAGCAGGTCGCGCAGGACCTCGCCGGCTCCGACGGACGGGAGCTGGTCGACGTCGCCGACCAGGAGCAGATGCGCCCCGGGCGCGACGGCCTTGGCGAGCTTGTTGGCGAGCAGCAGATCGAGCATGGACGCCTCGTCGACCACGACGAGGTCGGCGTCCAGGGGTCGGTCGCGGTCGTAGGCGGCGTCCCCACCGGGGCGCAGCTCCAGCAGCCGGTGCACGGTGGAGGCGTCGTGCCCGGTCAGTTCGGTGAGCCGTTTGGCCGCGCGACCGGTGGGCGCGGCCAGCACGATCTTCGCGCCCTTGGCCTGGGCGAGCGTGACGACGGAGCGTACGGTGAAACTCTTGCCGCACCCCGGCCCGCCGGTGAGGACGGCGACCTTCTCGGTCAGGGCCAGCTTCACCGCCGCCTGCTGCGCGGGCGCGAGTTCGGTGTGCGTCCGCCCGTGCAGCCAGGCCAGCGCCTTGTCCCAGTCGACGCCGGCGAACGCCGGCATCCGGTCGGCGGGCGTGCGCAACAGCCGCAGGAGCTGACCTGCCAGGGAAATCTCCGCGCGGTGGAAGGGAACCAGGTAGATCGCGGCAACGGGGGCGTCCGGATCCTCCCCGGGGATCTCCTCGCGGATGACGCCCTCCTCGCCGACGAGCTCGGCCAGACATTCGATCACCGCGCCGGTGTCGACCTGCAGAATCTTGATCGCCTCGGCGATCAGCCGCTGTTCGGGCAGGAAACAGTTCCCGTCCCCGGTGGACTCCGACAATGTGAACACCAGCCCGGCCTTGATCCGCTGCGGGCTGTCATGCGGAATCCCGACGGCCTTGGCAATCGTGTCCGCGGTACGAAAACCGATGCCCCACACGTCGGTCGCCAACCGGTACGGTTCCGTGCGCACCACCTCGATCGAACGGTCGGTGTACTGCTTGTAGATCCGCACCGCCAACGACGTCGACACCCCGACGCCCTGGAGGAAAACCATCACCTCTTTGATGGACTTCTGTTCCTCCCACGCCACCGCGATCGCCTTGGTCCGTTTGGGTCCGAGTTTCGGGACCTCGATCAGCCGTTCGGGATGCTGCTCGATGACGTCCAGGGCGTCGAT
>NZ_CAAAFT010000328.1:4337-5508 GCF_900634765.1 Candidatus Protofrankia californiensis
TCGGGACCTCGATCAGCCGTTCGGGATGCTGCTCGATGACGTCCAGGGCGTCGATACCGAAATGCTCGACGATACGTTCGGCGAGCTTCGGCCCGATACCCTTGATCAGCCCGGAGCCGAGATACCGCCGGATACCCTGGACCGTCGCCGGGAGCACGGTCGTGTAGTCCTCGACGTGGAACTGCTTGCCATACTGTGGATGCGAGCCCCACCGCCCCCGCATCCGCAGCGACTCACCCGGCTGCGCGCCCAGCAGCGCACCCACCACCGTGATCAGATCACCGGAACGCCCCGCGTCCACGCGGGCGACGGTGTATCCCGTCTCCTCGTTGGCATAGGTGATCCGTTCCAGCACCGCGTCCAGCACCGACCCGTGAAACGGCTGCGCTGATGCCATGCGAGTACCGATATCATGGACGGCTTCCGGTTTTACCGTAGGCCGTCCCGCCACCGGTCGGCCTCGGCGACGAGCGCGCGGGCCCAGGCGTCCAGAATCTGTGTTCCGGCGTGGGCGGAGGAACCAGTGGGATCACCCAGGACGCCGTTGGGGCTGACGGCGCGCACGCCGGACTCCCGCAGCACGGGCAGGAGTTCGCCCAGCGGGCGCGTCACCCCGGGCTCGCTGCGGTCGAGCTTCACCGCCTGCCCGCGCAGGGCGAGCATCGCCGAGGTCTCGGTGCGGCCGGCGTGGGCGTCGTCGGCGGGTCCGTCGGGCAGCCAGGCGAGCACGCGACGGCCCTCGTGCCGCAACCGGGCGACGGCGCGGCGCAGCGGTACGGCGTTGCCGCCGTGCCCGCAGACCAGCAGCACCCCGGCAAAGGCGTCGGCCGAGCGGACGAGCTCGACCAGGAGCAGCTCGACGGCCTGCTGCCCGATCGACAGGGTGCCGGGGAAGCCGCCGTGTTCGCCGCTGGAACCGTAGGGCACCGCCGGTGCCACCACCACCCAGGGGCGGGCACGGGCAAGTCGTTCGCACAGTGCGTCGGCCAGTTCGGTGTCCACTGTGAACGGTAGGTGCGGCCCGTGCTGCTCGGTCGCGCCCAGCGGGACGGCGAGCACGCTGGCGGCGGCGCGCTCGGCCACCTCGGGCCAGGTGAGCTCCGCCAGTCGCCAGGGCCGCGCAGCGGCCACGGTGTGCGCAGCGGTCACGGTGTGCGCAGCGGTCACGGTG
>NZ_CAAAFT010000329.1:0-2908 GCF_900634765.1 Candidatus Protofrankia californiensis
CCGCGCGCACCCCGGACTCCCGCAGCGCCGGCAGAAGCTCACCGATCGGACGGGTCACCCCGGGCTCGACATGGTCAAGCCGCACCGCCTGCCCGCGCAGCGCGAGCATCACCGAGGTCTCGGTACGGCCGGCGTGGGCGTCGTCCGCGGGCCCGCCGGGCAGCCAGGCGAGCACCCGCCGGCCCTCACCGCGCAGCCGGGCGACGGCGCGGCGCAGCGGCGCGGCGTTGCCGCCGTGCCCGCAGACCAGCAGCACCCCGGCGAACGCGTCCGCCGAGCGGACAAGCTCGACCAGCAGCAGCTCGACGCCGTCCTGCCCGATCGACAGGGTGCCGGGAAAGCCCGCGTGCTCACCGCTTGCGCCGTAGGGCAGCGCCGGCGCGACGAGCACCCAGGAGCGGGCACGGGCGAGCCGCTCGCACAGCGCCGTGGCAAGTTCGGTGTCCACGGTGAGCGGCAGGTGCGGCCCGTGCTGCTCAGTCGCACCGAGGGGGACGGCGAGCACGCTGGCGGCGGCCCGCTCGGCCACCTCGGGCCAGGCGAGCTCCGCCAACCGCCAGGGCCGCACAGCGGTCACGATATGTGATGCCCTCCCAGGATCCGGGATGCCCCTGGAACGCGACATGGCCCGGTGGACGGGGCGGCCCCGGGGTACGGGGCAGCTTCAGGGCACAGGCCGGTCACGGGGCACAGGCCGGTCACGGGTGCCGCCCGCGGGCCTCGGCTCTGGCCTCGCTGCCTTCGGCCCTGGTCCGGACGCCCCGGCCGGACCTCCTGAACAGGCCGGGAGCCGCCGTCCGGCCGACCCGGCCGACCCGGCCGACCCGGCCGACCCGGCGATCGTCGATGTCGGCCGAGTTCGAGCAACATGATCGTTGTGATTCTGGTGCTGTCCCAACAGCATCAAAATCACAACGATCACAGCGCCGCCGGGAGATCCGGCGCAGATACGCGGTCACCGCGGTGGGCCGGCCGGACAGCTCCGGGAGCAGCGGGGTGAGCGTGCCCGCGCATGCGGCGCCCCACCAGACCCCGGCGCCGTAGGCGGCGTCGTCGAGTGCCCGCAGCAGCAGCCAGCGTGGCGGATCCACGTCCGGCCGCCGCTGATACCACTCGTGCAGGTGCCGCCCCAGCGCCAGGGCCAGCAGCCATCTGCCCCGCCTGGTGCCCGCCAGCAGCGGGACGGCCACCGGCCACCAGGTGCGGGTCACCGCGTCGGCGAGCAACCGGCCCGCGCCGAGATGGCCCAGGGCCGCCACCCGCAGCGCCCCGCCGGCGGGCACCCCGAGACGTCCCAGCTTGCGTGGCAGCAACACCGTCGTGGTGGCCGCGACCGCGAGCCCGGTCCGCGGCCGGCCGGCGGCCACCGCCGCCCACGACAGCGCGCTCCACACCGACACCCGGACCGGTGTGACGGCCGTGCCGTGCCGGGCCGCCAGCGGCGCCGCCGACGTCCCGTAGTCGAAGCGCTGGCGCAGCCACGCCGTCCACCGGCCGCGGGGAGCGTGACCGACCCGCGACGCGGGCTCGTAGCGGACCTGTGCTCCCCCTCGCGCCAGCCGCCACACGAAGTCCACATCCTCGCCGAAGCGCATCCGCTCGTCGAAACCGTGCAGTTCCCGCAGGGACGAGGTGCGCACCACGAGCGCGGCCGAGGGGACGTAGCTCACCCGGCTCGCCGGCCGCACCGGCGCCGCGGCGCCGCCGAGGTCCAGACAGGACTGCGTCTGCTCGTAGCGGGCCAGCAGCGACCGTCCGGGCAGGCTGGTCACCCGGGGAGCCACCGCGGCGACGTCAGGAGCGTCGAAGTGCGCCAGCAGCGGCTCCAGCCAGCCCGGCTCGGGCTTCACGTCGGCGTCCAGGAACGCCACCAGCTCGGTGCCCGCCCGCTGCCAGCCGGTGTTGCGCGCGGCGGCGGGGCCCCGGGGCAGCTGGTGACGGACCGCCGCCTGGGGCAGGGGTGTTACGGATCCGTCGTCCACGACGATCACCTCCGCCACCTTCCCCACCGCGCCGAGCAGCGTGTCCAGGGCGTCGGCGTGGTCACGCACGGGCACGACGACCGTGACGTCCGACGGGCGCAGCCGGGGCCGTTCGTAGACCGGATGGGCGATTCCCCCCGTCACCAGCCGGGCCGCCAGCCGGCGCTGCGCCGGATCAGCCCCGACCGGCTGCCCGCGCGTCCACTCCTCGACCAGCCGCGCGCCGGCCTCGGGCAGGCGCAGGACCCGCAGCGGGGAGCCACCGAGCAGCACCCGTCCCCCGGCCCACCGGCGCGTACCGGGGTCGAAGACCAGGCGCAGCACGGAGTCCGTCACACAGGGGTCCGCACTACGGGGATCCGTCACACAGGAGTCCGCACTGCGGGCATCCGTCACACGGGAGTCCGTCATGCGGTGAACCCGCCGTCGGCGTGCACCACGGTGCCGGTGATCGCAGACGAGCTCTCGCCACACAGCCAGCACACGGTGGCGGCGACCTCCTCCGGTCGCAGGAGACGGTCGAGGAGCTGGTATCCGGCGAACTCGTCGACGTCCGGCAGATCGTAGAGGGCCGCGGTCGCCGCCAGCATGGCCGTGCTGGTCGAGCCCGGGGACACCGCGGTGGCCGTGACGCCGGTGCCCCGCAGGTCTGTCGCCAGCCCTCGCACCAGTCCCACGACGGCGTGCTTCGCGGCGTTGTAGGCGGCCAGATGCCACAGGCCGCGGTGGGCGGCCGCCGACGCCAGGGCGACAAACCGGCCGGAGCGCGGTTGCGCACCGCGCAGCAGGGCGGGCACGGCCGTGCGGGCGAGGTTCAGCACCCCGCGCACCCCGATCTCGAACAGGACGTCCCACTCGGTGTCCGTGGTCTCCCACAGCGGACGGCCGCCGGCCATCACCGCGGCGGCGGCCACCGCGGCGTGCAC
>NZ_CAAAFT010000329.1:2933-4380 GCF_900634765.1 Candidatus Protofrankia californiensis
GTCCGTGGTCTCCCACAGCGGACGGCCGCCGGCCATCACCGCGGCGGCGGCCACCGCGGCGTGCACTCCCCCGAACTCACGCTCGGCCAGCTCGACGGCCTCGGCCAGGGCCTGCGCCTGGCGCACATCGGCCACGACGTCATGGACAGAGCCGGGCCACCGCTGCGCGAGCGCGCGCAGTTGCTCCCTGGTTCCCAGCGGGTAGTTCACGCCGGGCAGGTCGGCGCACACGTCCACCGCGACGACCCGCCACCCCTGCGCGGCCAGCTGGTTCACCACGGCCGCGCCGATACCGCGGGCCGCCCCGGTCACCACCGCCACCCGGCCGGTGGCCGCTGCTGTGCTCGCTGTTGTTTCTCCGGTCGCTGCCGCTGTGCTCGCCGCTGCTCCTCCGGTCGCCGCCGCGTCCCCGGTTGCCGCCGCTGCCGCGGTCACTGTCCTTCCCGCGGCCGGTAACCGTACCCGCGGAGGCAGTCGAGCAGCCGGTCAATCACGTTCAGCATCCGATACCTTCTGGACGTGCACCGGGCGCGTGCCGACCGCCGGCTGCCGCGCGCATCCCCGCGACATGGAATGCTCCTGTTCGACAACTGAACCGCTGTGACCGCCAGCACGCATACTATATTGGCACCCAATGCCAAATGGAAGAGGCAATGCGGAACCAGCGAAGAGACGAGGCATCCGGCGCGCCCGGCGCATCCCGCGGTCGGGGTGGCCGCAACCCCGTCACCACCCGCGCCGAGCTGGAACACCTGGCGTTCGACCTCTTCGCCGAACACGGCTTCGACAGGACGACCGTCGACGACATCGCCCGCGCCGCGGGCATCGGACGGCGGACGTTCTTCCGCTACTTCCCGTCCAAGAACGACATTGTCTGGGGCGGCTTCGACGAGGAGCTGACCCGCCTGCGCGCGAACCTGCGGGCCTGCCCGCCCACCGTCCCGCTGATGGACGCGGTCCGCCAGGCCCTGATCGACTTCAACCGGGTCGACCCCGCCGAGATCCCCTGGCACCGCCGGCGGATGCAGCTCATCCTGCGCACACCTGCCCTGCAGGCGCACTCGACCCTGCGCTACGTCGCGTGGCGGCAGGTCCTCGCCGAGTTCGTCGGCAGCCGTATCGGCCAGCCCGAACAGTCCCTGGCCCCGCAGGCGATCGCGTACGCCACCCTGGGCGTGGCGATCGCAGCCTACGAACAGTGGCTGCGCCACGAGGACCTGGAGCTCACAGAGCTGCTGGACGCCGCAATGCGGGAGCTTGCCGCCGGCTTCGCCGGTGCGGTTGAGAGCCACCCGACGCCCCGCCCGTAAGTAAGAGCGCGTTTGAGAATTCAGTACGGAGAGCAGTCATCCGCATGTGTCGGAACCGGGGCCGGGGCCGGGGCGAAGGGCGAGGGACGAGGGACGAGGGACGAGGGACGAGGGACGAGGGACGAGGGACGAGGGAA
>NZ_CAAAFT010000330.1:0-3729 GCF_900634765.1 Candidatus Protofrankia californiensis
GGGTGGTACGATTCGGACAGCGGTGCCCGTGATCTACAAATCCGAGTCGGATTGAAACTTTGGTGCAGACGGTACGATGAAGCGTGTGTCGGCCGGTGCCCGTGATCTACAAATCCGAGTCGGATTGAAACCTGACAGTGAAGACCAGATTCATCTGGAATAGCGCCCGTGATCTACAAGCCGGAGGTAACAAACCAGGGGTAAATTGCGGGCTTCCCCTGTGCGGGTCCGTCGCCGTGGCGATCACTGTGGCGCGTTGGACGGGCCTCACGATCCCGCCTGTTGCGTTGGTGGGCGGGCTGTTGGTTGATCTCTTGGGGCTGGCGGATACTCTCGTGGCCGGTTTCTACGGGGGTGGTCACAGTGCGGGTGTTCGTCCACGCTCTCGGGGCGTCCGATCTCGGGGTGGACAGTCAGGCAAGATTTCGTTCCGGGAACGCGGGTGGGCCCGCCGGACCCACCCTGGCTGAGGAGGTCGTCAGGCTTTCGGCTGCCATTGATGCCCGGGATCAGGGCCATTTCATAGTCGATAGGTCGACCTGATCATTTCCTGCTGTGGTCGCAGCATGGCCTGACCTGGACGGATACCAGCGACACGCCGGAGATGGATGCACGGCGGACACGACCCTCTTGTCGATCATGGAGTTCTCGACGCTTCATGTTCGCCAGGGGAGGCCGTCATCGCCCGAGCTCTACGTCACCATGCCCGCCATCCCGACCAGGCGATCACCCTCGTGGCCAGCGCAAACGCGACTTTGCAATGACCCTGGACCTCGCCCCTTCCTCATCAGCAGACAATGCAGGCCGGTGCCTGTGCCGCCGTACCCGTGCGGGGAGCCATGTACGTGCCAATGCACGTGTGGACGGCGTCCAGCGCGGCTTGCTGACCCGTAAGGAATGCCGCCGCCTCACCTTCCGTCACTCCACTACCAGCCCGTAGCAGCCGTTCCGGAGCCAACGCCAGCACAGCGAGCAGACCCCGGCGAAGATCAGACGAGAGCAGCGGCGGATCACCCGTCGGATGCTGATCATATGCCGCGTCCTGCGCCAACATGCTCAACGCGGACAGGCGATGCCTGGCGGCACATTGATCATCCGGTTTCATACGGTTACTCCCTGCCAGCGGACCGCGGGAGCCGCTGAACTCCCGGAAAACCTGACAGGCCCAACCGTGTAATCACCTATACCGTGCGTGTCCGCGAAATGATTTGCTGCGGCCGGGCTCTCGAAGGCCAGCACAACTTCTGACACGCTCTTCACCTGCCGCCCGTCAAACGCTACCACTGCATAAAGGTACTGTTCGCCGCTCAAGCTCCCGACCACCCTTCTTGTCATCGGCATCGATCAAAAATTCGCTGGACGTCCGCTTCCGTCACGACAGACCCGGCAGCCTACGCTCAGGCCAATAACCGGAGCATCGGCAGCCGGGTGAGATCTACAGACACTGTACGTTCCCGGGAAGGAAACACAACGTCTCCGCGCACGTACATGCGTCGGCAGCCCCTCCGCCATGTGTTAACAGTTTGAGTCGAGACAAATAAAATCCCAGACAAGCCGGAAGGCGAGGTAAGGCGATATGGCCATAACGGGAGTCGTCGCAGTCACGAAAGACGGTATTCGCTCCACTTCCGCGCTGCCGCCGCCAACCGATTCTTCCACAGCAGGGAATCCGCCTGTGCGACTTCCTGCCACATGCGACGGTTCGCTACCGTGAAGGCGTCGACGGCCTCCGCGGAAGCGTGTTGCCACGCCGGGAACTGCTGTGCCCACGTAGCGGCCTCCGCGGGGGTGTGGCCGGCATCAACCAGTCGCACGATGAGAACCGCCACATCGAACCAGGCGGGTCCACGGGTGGGCCAGGCCCAGTCGATGAGGTATCCCCTGCCGTTGACCAGCACGTTGTGAGGTGCGAAGTCGGTGTGCAGCAGGGCATCTCCCGTCAGGAACTCCAACGCCGACTCGTCCGCGTAATCGACCCAGCGTTGCTTAACGCTCGTCAACGGCAGGTTGGGACACGGAATCCGCCCGAGTCGCCGCACGAGATCGGCGACTTTCGGAAGGTCGGGAGAGCCGGGCGAGAAATCGGCGTGCCTACCGTCGATGTGCTCGAACCCCAGAACGTTCCAGCCGCCGGCCTCGACCTGCCACAACACCCGCGGGGCGACCGGGAAGATATACGGATTGATCTCCATCTCGCGTCGCTGGGTGTAGACCTGTCGATGATCGCCGGGAACGGCCTTGATAAAGATTTTCTGCGTGGACGTGTGGAGAGTCGCGGCGATCCCGGAGTTGGCTCCACCCGAGGCCGTCTGCGCCTTCAGGACAGGGCCTGCATACTCCTGCACGACGCTCCGGACAGCCTGCGGCAGGTCATCCCAGTGGATACGTGGCACGGACACGGTGTTTCCCCACGGGTGCTGTGGCGGGTCACCCCGGCGTGGTCGGCACCAGGGTGACCCGACGTCTGATCGGCTAGTGTCTCGTGATTCCGCTTCACTTACTCGATCGAAGGTTCTGATCAAGCCCGCGACCAGCGTAGATGACTTAGAGTAACGTAAATTGCCCGGAATCACGAGACACTAGTACGGATTGTCGTCACCGGCGTTGCAACTGCACTTCGACGACTCCACGAGCGCATCCACATCATCGATGAAGACGATCTCGTTGTCGACCGTGGGTCCGGGTGTGATTTCCACGAGAACGGCTGTCATGACCTACCTCCCTTCAGTGCTGGCAGTACATGGACAGTGGCGCCTTCGCCTTGCGGTAAAGCGTGACGAGCGGCATGCACGTCCCGCACGTACCGCTTAAGGCGCAGCCGGAGCAGCCCCCTTGGCGAAGTAGGAGGGCATCGGCGATCTCACCGAGGCGGCGCAGGCCGTCGACTCCTTCGTCCATGAGCGGGATCTGCGGGTCGCGGCCTACCTTGCAGATGGAAGCCATGCCGTGCGGGTCGACATGGAAAAAGGTGTGTCCGGCGTTGCAGCCGGTGAAAATCTTGCGTTTCCGTAGGTGCTCTTCGGACTGAGCCGGCAGGCTTTCAGGGCTGCCGTAGATCGTAGGAGACATGTTCGTGTACACCGTGTAAGGCAGTTCCAGATGTTCGGCCATGGCCTTCATCTGGTTGATCTCGTGGGCGTTCTGCCGCGCGATGATCAGGCTCAGGTTGATCGGTAGACCGGCCTCATGCGCGGCGGCCAGACCCCGCGTGAAAGCGGTAAACGATCCACGCCGTCGCGTCAGCCCGTCGTAACTGTCAGCGGTAGCACCGTAGACGCTGAGGGTGAGTCGATACGGGGGATGGGAGGCGAGAAGGTCGAGAATCTTCGCGTTTGACAACCGTGATCCGTTCGAGGAGATGCTGAGCATCATGCCAAGCTCGTACGCGAGCTCGTAGACCTGAGCAAACAGCTTGTCGATCATTGGTTCGCCGCCGGTGAGCTGCAGCCACAGCACCCCAGCGTCACGCATGATGTGCAGTAGCCATTCCCGGTCGGGCCAGGACAGCCCCTCGAACTTCTTGAGACCGAGGTAGCAGTGCTCGCAATCATAGTTACAGCCGAGATTCAGCTCATAAGAAGCGCGACCGTACCCGTAGGGGGACTGTTTCCGGACGAGGACCTTCTGACCAAGAGAATGTTCCGTGATGTCCAGATTCCAGGATCGGCGCACGGCATCGATCAGCCATGTCGGTGAGACGTCACCGGCCGTGGAAGCCTGCGCGAGTTG
>NZ_CAAAFT010000331.1:0-4565 GCF_900634765.1 Candidatus Protofrankia californiensis
CTCAAGATCAAAAACTACCTGACTAGTTACGAACCACGGATTGAATGGACGTTTGGACGGCACAGGTTCCTATCCGCTGCCGGTAGCGGACAGAGGCCACCCCAGGTAACAGCTTCACTGACACGGCATCCCCGTTCACATCGGGTCTGAAGCACGGTCGATCACTAGGACGAACAGTACCTGGAACAAGAAGTACTGTCTAGCACTTTCTGTACTAGTCCTGGGTCAGATGAGGACGCCTACGCGATGCGCGAACGCCTTGAGTTCTGCGGAGGCCCGACGCCCCTCGCTGTGCTGAAGATCGGCGACCAGCTCACGGACGCGGGGATGCTCCCACACCTGCTCGGGAGTCAGCACTTCGGCTTCGAGAAGACTCGCCACCGCGTCGGCCGTCCTGCGGCGTTGGCCGTAGGCACGGGCAAGGTCGATGAGGAACCGCGCACGCCGTTCGGGTGAAAGCCCGGACCTGTCGATCCCCGCGGCCCGATCGAGTGCATCGCCGGCGTCGCCCAACTCGACCGCGACCGACACTTCGTGCAGGCGTACGCTGGTCGGGCCGAACTCCGTATCGAAGTCGTTGCGCCCCTCACCAACGCGTGCCGCCGCTTCCGCAGCCTTGTTCAGATGCTCCCGTGCCGTGCCGCGGTTCCCCTCCCGCGCGGCAATGATCGCAAGCGTCAGATGGAGCCCGCCCCACAGAGAGATCGCTTCCGGTCGGGCCTCAACAAGACGATCTTCGAGGGCGTCCGCTGCGGCCTGCGCGGTGTAGCGGGCATGCGCCAGCCGTGCCGGGCTCATGAGGGCATGCGCCATCCGGTACTGCGCAGCGATCACGAGCAACGGCTCTCCGGCGTGCTCCGCGGCCATCACCGCCCGGTCGGACGCAATCCAGCCCGACTCGACGTCCCCGAGCTTGGCCAGCAACGCCGCCGCAGCCTGGTACACCATCGACCCGGTCCGGAACAGGTTCGCCCGCTGCTCGCCAGGCGGCAGACTGCGGCCTGCCACCTCCAAGGCAGGGATCAACTCTGCGAGCAGTGGCGCTGCTTCCGCGTAGCGGGACGCGTGCACGAGCGGCCAGACGGATCCGGCGCGCACCGTCAACCGCTCGACATCCGCCGCCGACGGAGCAGAGGGGCTGCCCTCGCCGAGCACGGCCGTCAACGCTGGATGCCCGGTCAACGCCCGCCGGAGTTCGACGATGTACGGGCTGTACTCGGCCGGCAGCGCATCTTGCGGGACGTCGGGTGCCAACTCCGAAACGGGAATGTTCAGCGCGTCGGCGACCTGCGCCAATACCGACAGCCGATCCACCGTCCGCGTACCGCGTTCAACCTGCGACACCCAGCTCTCCGAACGGCCGACCAGCTTCCCCAGCGCTACCTGAGACAGGCCGCGCCGCTTCCGGTGGAACGCCAGTCGCTCACCAACTGTGGAAGACCCGGTCATCGTGTACCGGCCGGAAGGCCCTTCGCCGGCCCGGGTGTGACGAACTCGACCCGCGCCGGGGCGGACAGGTACTGTCCTCGCTCCGCGAGGAACCGCTTCACGTGGACCTGGTCCTCGTGCGCGTCGAACGCCGCACGGTCGGCATACACCTCGTAGAAGACCCTCGCTAGCGGCGCATCCTCCACACTGTGTGTCACGTAGAGTAAGGTTCCAGGCTCGCGGGCCAGGATCAGCGGCACCGTCTCGGCGACCAGGCGATCAAAGCCGTCAGCCCCGTCCGGGGTCAGGTCAAACCGCACTACAAGCGCGAACATGCACCAACCCTCCACCTCTACACTCAGAGATCACGGGCACAACTCTAGCGTGTGCCGTACTTCTCGGGCGACCCCGCACTTTCTGTGCGTGCCACTACTGTCGACAGCGCGGACAGTACGGAACGATCACAATGTGGTCGTCCGGCTCGACGAGCCCGGTCAGCCGTGCGGCGAGTCTGTCCAGCCTTCCGACCGACAGATCCAGGTCGTACACCGATCGCAGTACCTTCGGCCCGTGTCGTTCCAGCGCCGTCGCGACCTTCCGGCGGCGCCGGTCGGAGGAGACGTCGAAGCTCACCAGGAATCTGCCGTCGGGTTCTGTCATCGGGCGGTCACCGCCAGCGGAACGGTTCGTAGGGAACGCCGTCGATCAGTCTCCTGCGCAGGGCGAGGCTCTGCTCGCGGATGAGGGTGGCGTAGGTGGTACCGGGGGAGACCGTCCAGCTCCGCGCAGGGGAGTCCACCCGGGCCCGGAAGCGGGCGATGACCGCCGCGCTCGCCGACGGGCCGAGCCGCGGACGCCCGTCCGTGCTGTCGCCGGTCCGGGGCGCGGGGTCGGTGGTGAGATCCTCAGGGCGGATCATGCGCAGTCCGAGGACTCCCAGGACGGTCGACTCGAGCAGGACGGCGCGCCATTCCTCCATCAGATCGAACACAAGAGTCGGCCGGCCCGACCGTGGGGCGTGCAGGAACGACACGTACGGATCGAGACCGGCGGCGACGACCGCGCCGAAGACGACCTCGCGAAGCAGGGCGGAGGTGTAGTTGATGAGAACGTTGACGAGGTCGGGGTCAAGGCGTTCACGCCGCCGGAAGCCGAGCTCGGCGGGAAGCAGGAGTCGGATACCGCGGAAGTAGGCTCCGGATGCCGCTCCTTCGATACCGACGAGCTCGGCGATCGAAGCGGCGTTGTCGACAGCCGTACCGGCCGCGGCGACGCGCCGGGCCAACGCCCAGACATCCGCTGGCTCGTCGGCCGTTGCCGCTCGCCGGCGCAGCAGGACGTCCTGATTGTGGATTTTCCCGCGGACGAACGCGCGGGCGAGTTCGAGCCGGGCGGCGTCGTCGTGCTGGAGGAGCACCTGCCGCCGGCGGGCCTCGATGTGTGACGCCTTCGGCGGTTCGAGCCGCCCGCGGGCCCGGCCGTCCGCGCTGAGCAGGACCAGCGGCGCGTCCTCGGCAAGGAGGGCGGTCATCGCCGGAGTCGTGATCCCGACGTTGCCGAAAACGACGACCTCGCTGATCCGGCCCAGCGGTGCCGATGTGATGACTGCGCTGTCCCGGCTCACGACCAGCCGGCCTCCACT
Organism: Candidatus Protofrankia californiensis; assembly: GCF_900634765.1. NCBI lineage: Bacteria > Bacillati > Actinomycetota > Actinomycetes > Frankiales > Frankiaceae > Protofrankia > Candidatus Protofrankia californiensis. Next base: position 3,071 of record NZ_CAAAFT010000331.1, read on the forward strand.
GCGCCCGAGCACGAGACCGTGACCGACGACATACAGCGGGCGGCGGGTCGGCCGGTTGATCGGTTGGTTTATCGGCCGGTTCACGATGCCCTCCGGTTCGTCGCCGCGCGGGCGGACGTGTCCGGTGGGCCGGTGTAGGCAGCCGGATCCGGTCGGGTGGTATCGCGCTGCCGTCCGACGGACATCGGGTGCGTCCACCCGGCGGTCGGTTCGGCCTCCCACCCGCCGTCACGGTAGAAAACCCATCCCAGGAAGGAGAAACCCCGGTCGAAGCTTGAGATGTAGGTCTTCGCGGCATTCATCTCCAGGTCCAGATCCGCCAACGCGCGGCCGACGGTGTGGGCGGCATCGATCGCGGTGTCGGTGTCGGTGCAGAACACCGCGATATCGTCTGCGTAGCGCACGAGATTGCCGGGATTACGATGGACGGTGGTGTCGAAGGCACGGAGATGCAGATTGGCGAGGGCGGGGGACAGGGGTGCTCCTTCCGGGATACCCTTGGTTCGTGGAATGATTCCGTATTCGGTGAGCAGCGGCGCGGCTATCCAACGGCCAATCAGTGTTGTCGCCTCACCGGCCAGCCCAGGAGGAAGAGCGGCCAGGAGAAGGTCATGGCGAATGCACGCGAAATAGTCGGCGATGTCGGTGCGCAGCACTGTCGTGCGCCCGGCGTCCCGGTAGCGTTCGGCCTCGGCCAGCGCGTCGAGCCAGGACCGGCCCCTGCGGTAGGCGAAGCTCACCTCCACGGACGCGGCGTCAAGCTGGTCGTGGCAGACCTCAAGGAAGGCGCGTTGGGCGATGCGGTCCCGGACGGTGGGCAGCCCGAGGATTCTCCGCCGGCCGCCGCGGTGGATCGTGGCCAGACGCAACGGCTGGGGCTCATACGTGCCGGTCGTGAGCTGGTCGGTGAGCCGGTCAAGGCGCGCACCGAGTTGTCCGGCGAAGTCGGCGACAGCGAGGCCGTCGGCGCCCGGCATCCCGCTGCCGGCTGCGACCCGCGCCCACGCCGCCCACAGCACCGCCGGCCGGCCCATGGCCGCCAGCACGTCTCGCGAGGCCACGGGTTGGGAGCCACCGTTTCGCGACGGACCATTGCGGCCGGATGTTCGGTGGCCGTGGAGGGCCGTGGAGCGGGGTTCCGTTCGACCGAACCAGCGAGCCATGCGCCTCACTCCTTCGCCACGACCAGGGCACCGGTCGGTACCGCCGTCAGCCAGTGCAGACGGACACGGCTCGCCACCACCACAACCTCCGACACGCCGACGAACGCGGGAGGTTGTGGTGAGAGATCAATATGCACTCTGACGTGCAACGATGCGGGATATCTAGATCATTTCGATATGATCCAAAAAATCTTCAAGCGGAGGTTGTGGTTTGATCTTGCAAACGTGCAGGTCGGATGGGGTACGATTCGGACAGCGGTGCCCGTGATCTACAAATCCGAGTCGGATTGAAACTCGACGGTCGCCGTCACGAACTTGGCGCGGTTCGTGCC
>NZ_CAAAFT010000332.1:0-2234 GCF_900634765.1 Candidatus Protofrankia californiensis
GGACCCGGGCCGGGCCGGTGGCCTGTCCGCGCTGCGGGACGCTCACCGCACGGGTGCACGGCTATCACCGACGCCGGCTTGCCGATCTCCCGGTCGGGGACAGACCCGTCGTGATCGAGGTGACCGTGCGGCGGCTGGTGTGTCCGAGCCTGGACTGTGCACAGCAGACGTTTCAGGAGCAGGTACCCGGGCTGGCCGAACGATACGCCCGGTGAACTCCGAGGCCGGAACCGGCAGACGGACGGGACGTCGACGCATCCACCCACCTTGCCCGATCAAGGACCCGGCGAACGCAACAGACCCACCGCGATCGAGTGACGAGAGATTGTCACGCTCCGTTCTGTGGGAGCCCGGGGGTGAGATCCTCCCGGGCCACCCGGCGGGTAAACTGCCTTGTCCGTTCACAAGATCCTGGATAGGTTGTCAGCTATAGCGACTGTCCCATATTGGAGGAGGTGGCTTACGACATCTGACCTAGATCCGCCAGTACCAGTGGCTGGATCGTTTCCGGTCCGGCTTGGACTCTGTGATCTTCTTTCTCTGGGAAGGTCGGCAGGATTTTCGGGGTGTGGACAGGGTAAGGGCCCGGTTGTCGTGCCGGGTGGGCGCCGGGTCCACGGCCCGGAGGGTGTCGCGTTTGTTGTCGGGGCTGGTTAGGCGGCGGGCAGGGCGCGTAGCCGGGCGAGCGCGAGGGGCAGGTAGTGGTCGCGGCCGGGTGGCAGGCGCAGGGTCAGGGTGCCGGCGTGGCGGGTGAGCCGGCCCGGGATGTTGATCAGCTGGTGGCGGAGCCGGTCACCGTGGGCGCGGCCGGCGTGCTGGTCGAGGCCGGTCAGGGATTGCAGCATTGTGGACAGCCAGCCGGCGAGGATCGCGGCCCACATCCAGACCGTGTTGACCGTCGGGTCCGCGCAGGGCAGGTGGCGCAGGCCGGCGCCGAGCTTGACGTCTTTGATCTGGGTCTCGATGTCGGCGCGGCCACGGAACCAGACTTCGACGGCAACGATGCCGTCGGGTTCGTCGGCGGGAATGTTCGTGACGAGGAAACTGACGGCCCAGGCATGGTCGGCGACACCTTCCAGTGCGAGGGTGAGCTGACCTTTCGGGATGGTCCGCCGCCGCCGGGAACGGGGATCGGCCGAGATCTCGGCGGCGGAGACCTTCACCCGGCGGATGATCGTGTAGGTGCCGGGCGGCCAGCCCGCCGGGGCGTAGTTCACGGCGGTGACCTGGGCGCCGTGCATGTCCCGGGCGTCGGTCCACGCGGTCTCGGGCACCGCGGCGTAAGCCCGCCACAACGCCGTGTTCCGCGGCGCCGCGATCGCGAAGTCCGCGCCGGCCGCGACGGCGGCGCGGGCGAGCTCGCCGGTGAAAAACCCCGAGTCCGCGCGGACCAGCGGCGCGGCGCTGAGGGCGGTGGGCAGGTTGGCCAACGCCCGGGCCAGCAGGCCGGCGCACCGCGGCCGGACGTCCTGGTCACCGGACAGCAGGTCCGCGGCCAGGACCAGCCCGGTACGCGCCCAGCTCGCCAGCAACGGCCGCCCGGCCCGTTTCCCCTCGTAGGTGTAGGCGACGCCCTGCTTGCCCCGGCCGTAAACCTCCACATCGGTGGAGTCCAGATCGATCGTCGGCCGGCCCCGGACCAGCTCCGAACGGCGCTGGGCCGGCAGCCGGGCCAGCCAGCGGTCGGCCAGCACCCCAACCCCGGCCTCGATCCCGGCGGTGCGCGCCGGGTCGAACCGGCCTGCCAGCCTCGCCGCGGTCGCGGGCGGCGCGAACGGCACCGCCGCCAGCACCTCGCCCGCGGCGTCGGACCGCAGCCGGTCGAGCCCCGACAGCGTCGCCTGCCCGGCCAGCTGCGCGGTGGCCATCCCGACCAGCAGCTCCCCGCCCGTCAGTCCCCGCGCCCGCTGCTTGACCGGACCCACCTGCTCGTCGAACGCCTTGACCACGCCAAGCCGCTCAACCAGCTCGGTGACCGCGGCCAACCCCGCCATCCCCGTCAACGACGGGTCCACCGGCCCGATCCGCACCCGCGGGGCCCGTTTCGCGGGCGTCTTCGACATGCGTAGTCTGTTCACCCGGCGGGTGCCTCTCGTCAGGGTCCATCGGTTGGTCTGGTAACCCCGATTCTCCCTGCACGGCAGGCACCCGCTCACATTCAGACGATCTACGAATCCCCAACATCAGCCACTACTGGCGGATCTAGGTCTGAGCCGAAGAGGACCTTGCAGGAC
>NZ_CAAAFT010000333.1:0-8418 GCF_900634765.1 Candidatus Protofrankia californiensis
GCACCATGCCGGTCGCCGTCAGTCCGGCGGGCGTCTCCAGCGACCGGGCGATCCCGAAATCGATCACCCGGGGGCCCATCCGGGACAGCAGGACGTTGCCCGGCTTGAGGTCGCGGTGGACGAGCCCCACCCCGTGGATCGCGGACAGCGCGGTGGCCATCGCGACCGCGAGCTGGTCGAGCTCGGCCTTGCGCAACGGACCGCCGGAGCGGACCGCCTCGTTCAGCGTGGGGCCGTCGATGTACTCGGTCACCAGGTACGGCGGCTGCGCGGTGACGTCGACGTCGAGAACCTCCGCGGTGCAGAACCGGGGCACCCGGCGGGCGTGCTCACCCTCGTGGCGGAAGCGGAGCAGGAACTCCTCGTCCCGGGCGTAGCGGGAGGCCACGACCTTCACCGCGACCAGTCGACCGTCGGGCGCCTGCCCGAGATGGACCACGCCCATGCCGCCCTCGCCCAGGCGGCCCAACACCCGGTACCCGCCGATGTGCTGCGGATCCCCGGGCATCGACCGCACCCCGGCCGGTAACCGCGGGACCTCACCGCCATAGCGATCCGAGGCGCTCAGCTCCTCACCGCGGCCATTCATGCACCAGGCTCCTCGTCCCCGCGACGACCTTTCGCCACGGCATAGGCACCTCGGCATCGTCCCACCGCCGCCGAGGTTCCCCTGTCGCCACGAATCCCCGATATTCAGGGTGATTGATTCACGACTCCCAGTAGGCCAAAGGCTGCACGATCATGGCTCTTTTCGCGCGGCCGGAGCCCCCAAGGGTCTCTGGTCACCGCACCGCGAGATCAGATGTGGATACTCTAAACGCTTATGGCAGATATGAACGCGCGTCGCGCGGAGCGGGTATCGCGGTACCTGTCACGGCATCTGCGGCACGCGCCAGACGCCATCGGCGTTGTCCTCGACGCCGCAGGGTGGACACCTGTCACCGATCTGCTCGATGCCTGCGCCCGGTCCGGTTTCCCGATCAGCCGTGCCGAGCTCGACCAGGTCGTGGCGACGAGCGACAAGCAGCGTTTCGCTTTCGACGACACCGGGCAGCGCATACGCGCCAATCAGGGTCATTCAGTGCGCGTCGACCTGGGCCTGGAGACGACGCCTCCACCGGAAGTGCTCTATCACGGTACGATCGAGTCCTTCCTGCCCGCGATCCGCCGGGAGGGACTGCGCCCGATGGGACGCCACGACGTCCACCTGTCCACTGATTCGGCCACGGCGCGACGGGTCGGCGCACGCCGTGGCCAACCGGTCATCCTCACCGTCGACTCGGGCGCGATGCACCACGCCGGTCACCGGTTCCGGCGCAGTGCCAACGGGGTCTGGCTGGCCAGCCACGTGCCTCCCGGCTTCCTCAGCCATCCACAATTCGGTCATTCATGATCAGAAACCCCGGCTCGCTGACCGAACGCCTATCCCTCGGGCGCTCTTGACTCCCTGGGGCCTCCAGGCGCGTGAAAAGAACCATGATCGCACACCCTTTGGCCACTAGGCCTACCAGGTTGCGACCGTCGCTCATACGCAGGGAAAGGATGAGAAGCCGATGCCAGCAACGACCATTCCAGGCGCTACAACCGCAGCCGCGCTCAGAGCACACTTCGCCATACCGCCCCTTGGCGAGGGGCCATAGCCTGGGGTCGTCGTCCTACACGAGGCATTCGATCTCACCAACGACACCCGACAGCAGGCGGACCGCCTCGCCGCGGCCGGCTACCTGGCCGTGGCTCCGGACCTTTTCACCGCGGGAGGAACGCTGCGCTGCCTACGCTCGACGTTCTCGTCGCTGTTGTCCGGGAAGGGAGCGGTGTTCGACGACTTCGTCGACGCCGTAGCCACGAGGCCATCGGCCGTCCTGGCCCTATGGGCGCGGGTCCTGTTCCATGTGGTGGTGCCGGGATGCGCCCGTTCCCGGCGACGGTGCCGGTGCCAGTGCCGGCGGTAGGTAAAAACGGCTGCCGGAACCGCCGGAACCATCTACGCCTCGTCGATCCGGGCTCCGGATCAGTTCGGAGCCCCGGCCGTCGTGCCCAGGCCGGCCCGGTCGAAACGCTGGAGAAGGCTGGGCTTCCTCAGGTGCTGGTCGCGCAGGTGTTCAAAGCGCTGCTCGAACACCTCGGGATGGCCCTGACGCTCGCTGACGGCCCGCAGATCGGTGAGAAGCGTGACAGCGTTGTCATACTCCCCCGGCTTCTTTGTATCGATCATCATGCTCACGCGTTGCCATGCCTGTTCCTCCTGGAGCGCCAGTGCCTCCAGGCGCTTGTCACGGGCAATCTCCGCCTGGCGCTCACGACGGGCACGTTCCTGCGCCCGCTGTTGTTCAGCAAGCCGCTCCCGCTCGACACGCCGGACCTCGGCCGCGTCGAGCAACTCGGCCACCGTGCGCTTTCCCGCGCCCGCTGTGCTGACCGGGGCGCCTTTGTGGAAACGCCGCAGCAGTTCCACCCGCAGGTGGGCGTCATCACCCCTGAGGACCCTCATGATCAGCGTGTTCTTCTCTGTCACCGAGAAGTCCGCGACCCACCTGACAAGATCGGCCTCCGAGGTTTCATCGCCTGGAACCTGTTCACTGGCCATGGCGGCGACCGCGAGCAGATCCTCGTCGAGACGGAGGAAGTCCGCGATGCTTCGCAGCGACGCGGTCAACGTCGACAGGTTCGGCGGAACCGGCGGCTCGACAGCATCATCATCAAGCTCCCCGGCCGAGGCGGTGAGCAGCCAGGCGAGATACAGGAGGCGAAGATCGCCTGAGGCCAGCTCCGCCCGCACGGGGATGATCGACGTCAACCATCCCTCCCCGCCTTCGTCCTCCCAGTCGCCCTCGTTGTGGTAGCTGAGGTCGAGAATCACGTTCTCGCCGTCGACCCACGCGGACGCCGCGTCCCCCAGGCAATAGCTCTGAGCCGTCTTCAGGTCAAGCAGCCGTTTGGGCAACCGGAGCATCAGCCGGCGCGTCCCCCAGTTGGCGAGGTAGAGGAAGGCATCGAAGTACCGCGCCACCAGCTTCTGTGGATCCCCCCGGAAATCGCCCCAGTGATAGGTGTTGATTAAACTCGTCGAAGTGATTTGCGCCCGGGTCGACAACGCCCGAAGCTCATCGCGCTGGCGAGCGTCCAAGGAACGGTCCACCGCCAGGAACTCGTAGTACTGATACTCACTCACCAGCAGCTCCCCGATAATCTGCTTACAACCCGCCGCCCGTGCGGCTTTCACGACTTCCGCGCTTATCCCAGCCAGTGCCGGTACGCCTCGATCCACTCCGCGCCCTGCGGTGGTGGCGTCGGCAACGGCAGATCGAGGATCGGGATGGCCTGCTTCGAGCGCTCGCGGGAACAGACAGCGACGATCTCACCGCCCCGCGACAGGTCCACGCGCTCGACGGTGACGTCCACGCCCAGGACCTGCGTGGTGAACGGAACCACGAGATTGTCCTCGATCAGGGTGAACAGGCCGCTCACCTGCTCGTCGTCATTGTAAGCGTCGACCGTGGCCTCCGCGACCATCGCGTCGAGCTCTTCTTCGCTGATTGCGTCCACCTCGGGACAGTACCCGCAACACCTGGAGCGACCCACGACTGCCCCGGCGAAACGCCCATGACCTGCGGGTCGTGTCCAACCGGTTCTGTCGGGCTTCGCGGGTTGGCGGATGTGGCGATTACCGTGCCTCCGCGGTGGACGGTTGACGGGCCTTCATCAGCCCAGCAGCAGGGTGAGGAGAGGTGTCGGCAACGCCCAACTCCGGTGGCCGGTGTCCGTAATGTTCTTGGTTGCCACGATGCCGTGGCCAAAGGCATTCTCGATGGCTCGCGCCTCGGACCGCCAGCCGTGTGTGACCCACTTCGCTTCGATAGGCGTGGAGAACAGCTCACCATTGGCGGTAGGCAGCGGAAGCGGCGCGAAGTCCACCTCGGTACCGCTACCTGTCCGAAAGTACCCGATAGCCTCGTCCGTGGCCCATCGGCCGGGTTGGCGTGCTTCCACAGCGGCGGCAAACGCGACAGCCAAGGTCGACTCGGCAAGCTTCGTCAGGTCCGGGGTGGGGAGGCCGGCCCGCAGCCGAGGACCCAGCCAAGCCATGATCGGGTCGGAGAGGTACAGCTTGGCCTGCGCGCCCGCTACCCGACGCGCCGCGGCGTTGACCTGATGGCACCAGATTGCTCCAAACGTCCGGACAAGCTTCACCAGACGCAGGTCGAATGCCTGACGGGAGGGGTATCCCAGATCGATCGCGGCCTTGGTTCGATTCATCGGGGTACCGGAACGGCCATGGAGACCGGCGAGCAGCTGGGGGATGGATTCCTCCGGCGCGTTTCGGTCCACATCGCGATGCAGCCACTGCTCGATGTCGGTCAGGAACGCATCGCTTACCACTCCGGTGCCGTGGTATTCGCTCACCGCCCGCGGATACCCGCCGCACGTGAGGTAGGCCTGCCAGGCAAGGTCGAAATCGTCGGAGTTCGGGGCGAGCAGGCCGGCGATGTGCGCTACCTCCGCCGATTGAAGATCCCACAGCGGCACGGACGGCGGCCGCGGCAGCTCCGGTCGGGACACCGCGATGAAGTCACGGAACGACATCGGTACCAGGATCCGGGTACGGCGCACATTGGTCATTCCCGCGCGGCCGGCAAGCAGATCCCGCCCCACCTCGGCGTCGTCGGCCCACGACGAACCAGTGCAGACAACAAGGTCGAGTCCGAACAGGGTGTTGTCCCGGAGAAACTTCAGGGTTGTCGTCCAGCCCGCCATCCCGGTTACTTCATCGATCAGCCAGACCCGAGGTCGTGGCTCGGTCTGGTCGACCGAACGGGTCAGATCTCGACCCACAGTGATCGCGCGATTCAGATCCTGCGCGGTCATCTCGTCCGCGGCGATATAAATCAGTTGCCTGGGGTCGACGTCGGCGCGGGCGCACAACGCGGCGATCGTGTCCTTGAGCACCACCGACTTGCCGACTCTTCGCGGCCCCCGAAGCACGATCAGTCGGTCGTCCAGGGGCTCGGTGGCGACGTCGGCAAGGACCGCGGCGCGGTAGCCGAGATCAAATCTGCGCCGGCCCCGCAGCGACACGTCTGTCGCCATCCACGCCGTCGGGCTCGCGCCGGTCGCAACCGCACCCCACCAAGGATTGGTCGCGGCCAGCCGAGCCCGGATCTGATCGTCACGCACGTGCAGGATCTTACCAGAAACCAGGTTTCTAGTAATGCTGACCTACCAAAACCCTGTCTTCCAATAGGTGATGTACACCGTGGTCCGAACCTGAGCCGGCCGGGCCGGTCGGATGATCAGGAAGGTCCCACCGAAGGACCCGCGTCCCCGGGCACGCCGGGACGTGTGTCTCGGCAAACAGCGGTCGGCGACCGGCACGGCGAGGACAACCCGCCCCGACCTGTCCGATCGTGAATCCATGGCGGTGGCCTCGTGGCTCTCGAACAAGTACAGGCGTGTGACGTTCCAGCCCATGGCCGTCTGAATGACATCGTGCAGCTGGCTCAGGAAAATCTCGGACGGAACGGCGCCGCGCCACCGGACCGGCGGATCCACACGATCAAGCTCGGTCCTCGGCACGAGCGGGACGAGGTGGGTACCTCGACGTCAACGAATCCGGGTTCACCACAGCGCTTCTACTTTCGCCTCGCACCGCACCAGCAGGGTGCGCCGCGCTGCGTTGCGGCGGCCAAGCCACGTCGCGACCATCTCCCTGAAGCGAGTCGTTGTCGTCCAGCCAGGTCAAGGTCTCTTGGGCAGAAACTACCGTCCGGTGATCCGACTGAAGCCCCGTGGCGGTCATGCGTCCGTGACCTGGGCCGAGTTCGTCGAGGCCGCACTGTTGCGAGAGTATCGCCGGACCCACAAGGGACCCATGGCAGAACTGCGGGCTTTCATCGACCTTGCTCCGGGGCCATTTCAGCGTCCCTTACCCGCTCGCCGACCGACGGCCGTTCGTCTCGGCCGGCCGTGAGCTCCTCCTCGCGGCTCAGGACGAGTCCGGGCTGGACGCCGAGTTCTGCCTGGTCGCAACCGTCCAGGGACAAGCCGTGCTCACGTTCCCCGCTGACGCGTTCGTCGAGCGGGTCACCTGGGAAGGCGATGACGCCGTGGAATGGCGACCCCATGCCGATCCTGCATCGCCCGTACGGATGCGGCCCGACCTGCGCTTCGGCCGGCCCGCCGTGGGTGGCATCAGCACGGTGGTTCTCTGGGAACACGTCGAAGGCTGCGAGGACATCGACGAGGTCGCCGAAGCCTTCGACCTGACCGTCGACGACGTGCGCTGGGCACTCGCGTACGAGACGTCGGCCCGGGCAGCGTGAGCAGGACCAGACCCGCTGTTGTCCGCTACCACATCGATGCCGACGTCCTCGGCCTCGCAAAAATCCTGAAATCGATGCGACCCGACGTCACCTATCCCGGTGACCCCGGAGGGATCGTTCACAAACGACAGCGGCCACCATGCCCGATCACGACTCCCAGCACCCCGGATCATGAGTGGATACCAATCACTGCCCAGCGAGGCTGGCTAGCAATCACCCAAGACAGCAGAATTCAGGAGAACCGAGCAGATCAATGCGGTCCGGGAAACCGGTGCCCGCATGGTCGCACTGTCCGGGAAAGACGCCGGAAACACGTTCAACCAGCTTGAGATCCTGATGTGCCAGTGGCGTGCCATCGAAATCTTACCGAACGCAACCGGACCGTTCATCTACACCGCTACCAGGACATCGCTGCGTTCCATCGATCTCTCATGAGCTCCGAGTAATTCCGACCGACTGCAACGATCTTATTTGGCTGCACCTGTCTGTAGGTAGAAACCGCTACTACAACGACGGTTTCCATCTACGGATGCGGAAGCTGTAGGTAGAAACCGGCGCTACAACGACAGTTTTCACCTACGCCTTCGGCCCTGACGGTGCTGTGGCCGCATCCATCGGTGGCCCCGGCTCGGGTCCGACCCCCTGAAAGCTCCGTCAGGCGGCTGAAAGGTGCGTCAGGCGGCCGGGGAACGCGGCCGGGGTACCGGTCAGGTGTGGGTGCGGGTATGGGTGCGGGAGGTGGAGCGGGGGCGGTGGTGCAGGGAGCGGACGTGGTCGACGGCGGTGGCCACGTGGTCGGCCGCGGTGTGTACCTCGTCCTGCGTTGTGGGACGGCCGAGGCTGAAGCGCAGGCTCTCCAGCACGGCGGCGGAATCGAGCCCCATCGCCGTCAGTACGTGGGACGGTTCGGTGCTCGAGCCCTTGCAGGCGCTGCCCGCCGAGACCGCGACCTGCGGCATCGACGTCATCACCGCGTCGGCGTCCGCGCCGACGAAGCGCAGGTTCAGCGTGTTCGGCAGGCGTGTGACGGTCGGGCCGTTGAGCTCGACGCCGGTGAGTTTCTCCGCCAGTAGACGGTGCAGCAGCGCGGTCAGGTGGCGCAGCCGGTCGGCGTCGGCTGCGAGCTCCGCGGCGGCGATCGCCGCGGCCCGGCCGAACCCGACGATGCCGGCGCTGTTGACGGTGCCGCTGCGCAGCCCCCGCTCCTGGCCCCCGCCGACGATCAGCGGCGTCATGCGGTTCTGCAGTGGACGGCTGGCGACGAGCGCGCCGACCCCTTTGGGCCCGTATATCTTGTGCGCGCTGAGCACCGCGAGGTCGATCTCCTGCGCCTCCAGGGCAACGGGGATCTTGCCCGTGGCCTGGGTGACGTCGCACAGGTACAGGGCGCCGGCGCTGTGCGCGAGCTGGCAGGCCCGCCGGACGTCCGCGATCGCGCCGGTCTCGCTGTTCGCCGCCATCACCGCGACCAGCACGACGTCCCTCGACAGCAGCGAGGCGAGATGGTCGAGATCCGGGGTGCCGTTGCGCAGGACCCGGATCAGCCCGACCGAGCCGCCGTGGATCCTCGCGGCGTCCTGGGCCGCCGCGAGAACAGCCTTGTGCTCGGTGGCCGCCACCAGGATGCGCCGGCGGCCGGGCTCGGCACCGGCGAGGACACCGCGGATCGCGAGGTTGGCCGCCTCGGTGGCGCCGCTGGTGAACACGACATTGCGCCGCCCGGCCCCGACCAGGGCCGCGACCTGCCCCCGGGCCTGCTCGACCAGGCGGGCGACCGCGCGGCCGGCGGTATGCCCGCTGGAGGCGTTGGCGAAGTCCTCGGAGAACAGCGGCAGCATCGCCTCGAGCACCCGCGGGTCGACCGGAGTCGTCGCGTTGTAGTCACAGTAGATCATCGCGGTCACAGCAGATCATCGTGACCGTGACCACGCCGGACGCAGGGACCGATCCCAGCCGCCGCCGGCATGCCCGCCGCACCCGACGCACCCGGCAGGGGGACCCGGTGGACCCGGTACTGCTGCGAGTGGGATGATCGCTGCTGCTGGGAGGACCCGCAGTCGACACAGTGCGGGTCGCGGATCACCGGGAACGACCGGAA
>NZ_CAAAFT010000333.1:8443-11900 GCF_900634765.1 Candidatus Protofrankia californiensis
CTGCTGCGAGTGGGATGATCGCTGCTGCTGGGAGGACCCGCAGTCGACACAGTGCGGGTCGCGGATCACCGGGAACGACCGGAAGTCCATGTCCCACAGGTCGAAGGTGAGCAGTTTCCCGGTGGACGGCTCACCGAACCGGGAAACAATCTTGATGACCTCCATGGCGGCCAGGCATCCCACGGTGCCGGCCACCGCGCCGAGCACCGGGAAGCCGAGCGGATCCCACTGCGGGTCACCGTCCGCGAACACGCAGCGCAGGCACGGCCCACCGGGAGTCACCGCGAGCAGCTGGGCCTCGGTGGTGTTCATAGCCGCGAAGACCAGCGGCACGCCCAGGTCCAGGCACATCCGGTTGATCCGGAACCGTTCGGGGAAGTTGTGGCGGGCGTCGACGACCACGTCCGAACCGGCGACGAGACCGGGCAGGTGCGGGTCGAACAGGTCGCGGTCCCATGCCTCGACCGTGACGTCGGGGTAGTGCTCCCGCAACGTGTCGGCGGCACAGGCCACCCGCGCCTCACCGACCCGGTCGGGTCGCATAAGCGTCTGTCGGTTGAGGTCGGGTGTCTCGAGGACGCCGGGATGCACGAGGACCAGCCGCCCGACGCCAGCCGCGGCGAGGTAGGTGGCGACGGCTCCGCCTACCCCACCCACTCCCGCCACAAGCACCGTCGCCTCGCACAGCCGCTCCTGTCCCGGTAGCCCGAAACCGCTCAGTGTCAGTTGGCGCTCGAATCGCTGCATGTCCATGCCGTCCCCCTACCCTCCGCTACCGGCCCACAGAGGCGGGAACGACTCGTGTGACGTCGGGGACGGCGTCCTTGAGCTGCCGTTCAACCGTTTTCACCAGCTCGGTCACGTCGGCTTCGCGCTCCAGTCCGATACCGGTCAGCCGCACCGAGACGACACCGTCGGCGACCCCGACCACGGAGGCGTCCCGCCCCACCAGCTGCAGGTGCGGTCGGATGTGCTGGATCGCCACGTTCGCCTTCTGCAGCAGTGACGTCTCCACCCCGTCCGGCTGGACGGGCGGGGCGAACGACGGACCGCACAGACAGTTGCTTCGCGCGTGCGGGTTGTAGAAGGTGAAGCCGGACGACATCAGCGACTCGCTGTAGTCGATGCGCATGCCGTCGAACTGTTCGACCGAGCTGGCGGCAACGAACACGTCGAGGTCCTCTACCCGTATGACGACGTCGCCGTCGTACGGCACGGATTCGACGGTCAGCCGGTACCGGTGCCCGGCGCAGCCACCGCCGGTGTCGACGCCGACCCGCAGACCCGAGGCGGGGGCGGCCCCCTCCCGGTTGAGCAGCGCGCGTACCTGGCCTGCCGCCCGTTCGGTGAAGCTGATAGCGATACTCACTGGTCCACCTCCAGATGCGGTCGTCAGGACGCGAGGACGACTCGCTCGACCGCTGGCACCGATTCCTTCAGCTGACGCTCGATGACACCCGCGAGCGTGTCCAGAGCGGAGGAACACCCCCCGCAGGCTCCGGTGAGCCGGACCGAGACGACACCTCCGGTGACGTCGACGACCGAGACGTCCCCGCCGTCGCGCTGCAGGAACGGCCGTACCTGCTGGATCGCCTCGTCGACCTGCTGCCACAGGATGTCTTCGTTGCCGTCCCGCTCCGGTGCCGAGAAGGACGACCCGCAGGAGCACGGATCCGACGCGTTCGGGTTGGAGAAGGCGAACCCCGACGACGTCAACGACTCGACATAGTCGATGCGGACCCCGTGGACGATCGACGCGGACGCGGACGCGACGAACACGTCGAACCCATCCTGGCGGACGATGATGTCGCCCTTCTCGGCGGCGGGTGCGAGCGCGAGGCTGTACTTGTAGCCCGAGCAGCCGCCCGGTTCCGCGACGACCCGCAGGCCGTAGCCGGCGGTCGTCTCGTCGCGGGCGAGCAGTGCCCGTACCTGGTTGCCGGCGCGCTCGGTAAGCACGACCTGCAGTTTGGCGATCATGATCCCACCTTTGCCGTGACGTGTACGGCTGCCTGCGAGTGCGGGCCGGGCAGTCCGTCCGGTGTGTCTTCCAGCAGGTCGGCGGATGCCAGCAGATCCGCGGAGAATCCCGCCGGGCCCGCGGCCGGGCGGCACGCACCCTCCGCGGCGAGCCGGGCGTCTTCCGCCGTACGCCGAGCGCCCTGCGCCGCGAGCCGTGCACCTTCCGTCGCGACCGCGGACTCGATGATGTCGTAGCACTCGACGGCTTCGACCCCAGCCGCGGCGAGCGCCTCCCGCGGCCCGTTTCCGATCTTGCTACACAGCACGGCGGCACAGTCCGACAGCAGCCGGACGGTCCGGTCGAGCACCGAGTCGTCCTCGTCGCACTCGGACGGGCCGTCGCAGTAGCGCGCGACGCTGCGGGTCCCTACCAGACGCGCCCACTTCTCGCCCGCCTCGTAGACCCAGAACTCCTCGGCATGGCCGAAGTGCTGGTTGACCGCTCCCCCGCCCTTGGTGGCGACCGCGACCAGGACCGTCCGTTCGGGCTTCGCCGCACCCGCGGAGATCTGCAGCTCCTCGCGGGTGGCGCGGACGTCGGAACGCCAGCGTTCGATCGCCGCATGGGCCGCCTGGCGTCCGGCCAGGTCGTAGGTGACCTCGCCGGCGTACGTCTCCGGACCGAACTCCTCGCTGCGGTCCTCCCCGAGCAGCCCGACCGCGTCGGCCCGGCACTGCCGGCAGTGGCGCATCATGTTCATGTCCGCGCCGTCGTCGCCCTCGCAGCGGTCCTGCAGCGCCTTGAGCTCCTGGGGGGTCGGCCCGCGCTGCCCGGTGAGGCCGTAGTAGGTGCCGTGCTCGGGGGCGGACACCAGCGGCATCACGTTGTGCAGGAACGCCCCCATGCTCTTGACCGTCCGGGAGACCTCCACCAGGTGCTCGTCGTTGACACCGGGGATCAACACCGAGTTGACCTTACACAGGATCTTGCGTTCGGTGAGGGCTGCGAGCCCCTCCAGCTGCCGCTCGGACAGGATCTTCGACGCCTCCCGGCCGGTGTAGCGCTTGCCCCGGAACGTCACCCAGGGGTAGATCCGCTCGCCGACCTCGGGGTCGATCATGTTGATGGTGATCGTCACATGATCGATGCCGAGGTCTTCGATACGGTCGACGTGGTCGACGAGGGTGAGCCCGTTCGTAGACACGCACAGCTTGATGTCCGGGCAGTCCCGGGCGACCAGCTCCATCGTGCGGAAGGTGCGTCGCGCGTTGGCCAGCGGCTCCCCGGGCCCGGCCACGCCGAGCACGCTCATCTGCTTGATCTCGCTGGCCACCCGCTTGACCTTGGCCAGCGCCTGCTCCGGAGTGAGCAACTGGCTGGTGACGCCGGGGCGGCTCTCGTTCGCGCAGTCGAACTTGCGGTTGCAGTAGTTGCACTGGATGTTGCAGCCGGGCGCGACCGGCACGTGCATCCGGGCGTAGTACTGGTGCGCCT
>NZ_CAAAFT010000333.1:12044-15194 GCF_900634765.1 Candidatus Protofrankia californiensis
GGACAGCACCGTCAGGGGTATCGGCTGCCCCGGCACCGACATCGGCTGGGTCGGCTGCGATGTCATGACTGCTCACCCCCATCACGACCCGGCGCAGCGGCCACCAGGTCCAGCTCACGCTCCAGACAGCCCACGACCCGGCCGTTGGTGAACGCGACCGCGTAGACGATGTGCTCCTGGAGGTAGACGCCCACGCCGTGCACGTGACCAACCGTCCCGGTCTCCACCAGCACGTCCCCGACGCTGATCCCCGGTTCGGGGAAGGTGCCGTCGTTACGCAGGTCCTTCACGGCCACAACGGTGTCCCCGACGTCGTAGGTGGCGTCGGAAAGCGACGGTTCCTCGAAACTGACGTCCATCAGGCACTCTTCTCGGCTTCAACGGTGACGGTGTCCACGGCGACGAACGCCTGGGGGGCGCGGTCGGCCAGGACCTTGAACAAGCGGTGGTCGAGCGCGGTGGCCGTGGTGAACGCCTCGTAGGAGGCGACCAGGGCGGCGCGGTAGGCGGCCAGCCGGTCCTCGGGCGAGGAGTTCTCCGCGTCTATCCGGGCCACGGCCGGGGAGAAGTGCCGCAGGATGTGCAGCCGGTTGACCGCAACCACCCGCGGGTCGAAGGGGACGTCCAAGGCCTGGAAGTAGTCCTCGGCGGTCCCGCACCGGCGGAACTGCGCCAACCGCTCGGTACCCGTCGTCATCGCGCGTCCACCTTCGCCAGTTCCCGTTCGATCTGGTGGATCTCGACGTAGGCGTTGTAGGTGGAGGTGGCCGTCTCCAGGATCCGCTCCCAGCCGATCGGCAGGTCCTCGGCCAGGTCGTGCAGGTCGAGTTTCAGGCGGGTGGCGAGACTGTTGAGCTTTTTCAGCTTCGTCCGCATCTCGGGGATCTCGTCAGGAGTCGTCACGGGCCACCTCCGGATAGGTACGGACGAGCGCGACGGCGGCGCGGACCAGCGCCTCGCCGCGCTCGGCAAGATGATCGATGGAGTCGAAGCCGAAACGGTGCGCGTCGCGCAGCACCGCGGAGGCGACCACGAGCCGGCCGGTGAACACCGTGACCCGGCCGAAGCCCTCGTGGCTGAGATCCAGCACGTAGCCGGTGACCAGGCCGGTCGCCTTCTCGACGCCGGCGGCGACCGCCTGGTAGTAGGCGCGCAGCCGTCCCTCGGTGGCCGGGTCTACATCACAGGAGATCCCCAGCTCGCGGCGGCGCTGTGGGGTGAGTACGAACGGGTCCAGCAGCTTCTCCCCGCCGAGGCGGTCGAGCTGGCCGTAGGTGTCCCCGGCCCGCAGCTGATCGACCAGGTCACGCAGGAATCCGGTGGTGACGTCCGCGGCCGGACTCGTGGCGGCGCCGGTGGTGTCACCGCCGGTGATGTCGACGGTCATCGCGGGCTCCAGTTGGGGGCGGCGCCGGACCCGCTCTGGCGCAGCAGTTTGCGCAGCCACGGCGGAGGGTTGCCGGCCAGGACACGCTGCAGCCGGACGATCTGGTCCGCGATCGAGGTGTCCTCGGTGACCTTCAGCGGATGGACGTGGGCCCGGACCACCTTCGCGGCGGCGGTCCCGCCGATCGCGGCGACGTGCAGGATCGCGCAGTCCCGGACGGCGTCCAGCCGGCTTTCGATCTTCTCGGCCTCGTCGTCGGCGGCCGGGTCGAGGACCCGGCTCTCATACAGCGAGGCGAGATCCCCGGACACCTCGTACACGTCGAACCGGCGGCACGAGCCGAAATGCTGATCGACGACGATGCCGTCGCTGGTGGCGAAGGCGACCTTCAACATGCCAGTTCCTCCAGTTGCTCGGCGGATGCCCGCCGCGCCCGCGACGGACCTGTCGCACGGTGTGACTCACGGTGTTCGAGCAGGCGGTTGGCTGCGTCCACGAGCAGCTGGAGGCTGCCCCGGTACCCGGACGTGGCGCGCAGCTGGGCGCCCATCCGGTCGTAGACGGGGAAGCCCATCGTCAGATGCGCCGCGCCGATCACAGCGGCCGCGTCAGCCCCGTGACTGGACGCGACGACCAGTTCGGCGCCGGCCGCCTCGGCCCGTTCGGACAGGTCGACGAAGTCGCCGATGACGACCTCCTCCCACGGCGCGCAGCGCAGCACGTCGGCGTCTGTCGGCGACACCGCGGTGACGATCTCGGCTCCGACGTCGTAGAGCAGCGAACCGACCGCCACGAGCTGGTCGGGTTCGAGCGCGATGGCCACCTTGGCCCCACCGAGGACGAAGTGGCTGTCCATCAGCCCGTCGGCCAGGCGCCGGCGCCAGCGTCGCGCCGCGTCCGGGGCGGCCACCCCGGTGTATCGGGTGAGGTCGGTGACGAGCCGGTCGGTGGCGGCCAGCCCGCTGGCGTGGTCGTGGGAGATCAGGGGGGCACCGGCCTTGGCCGCCAGCGCCCCGCCGGCGGCGGCCGCCGCGGACCCGATCGTGATGACGACCTCGCAGCTGGCCAGACCCAGCAGGGCGTCGACCGTCGTCCCCCCGGTGGTCAGCGGTGACCAGTTCTCGTCGAGATGGCCGTCAAGCGACCCGGACAGGTCGGGGACCACCACCGGATCGAGACCGAAGGCCCGGACGAGGTCGGCGATCTCGTCGAGATCCACCGCGGTCAGCGCCGGGCCGACGAGCACGGCGGCCCGGCCGGGGACCGTCACCCCGGTGGCCGGGACCGCGGCGACGATCCCCTGTAGCGCCGCGGACCATCCGTCCGACAGCCCGCCGTGGAAGTCCGGCGTGGACACCGGGATGACCATCGGGCCGCGGGAGCCCGCGGCGTACCGGGACGAGCCCAGGACGCCGAGCATGTCCTCCTCGCTGACCTCGGTGAGACCGGTGGTGAGCACCCCGACGACGTCCGGACGCTGCCGCTCGTTGATCGTGTCCAGTGCGCTGAGCAGCGAGTCGGACGAACCGAGGACGGCGCTGACGTCGTTGATGGCCGTGCTCTGCAACGGGATGGGCTCGCGGAAATGGCGGGTGAGCAGAGCCTTGGCAAACGCCGAGCAGCCCTGGGCGCCGTGCAGCAGCGGGATGCAGCGGGCCAGGCCGAGGAACGCCAGCGCGCCACCGAGGGGCTGGCTGTGCTTGAGCGGGTCGAACGCGGCCCCGCGCCCGCCGCTGGTGACACCGGCCATCAGAAGACCTCGT
>NZ_CAAAFT010000333.1:15668-16207 GCF_900634765.1 Candidatus Protofrankia californiensis
GTCTACGTCTACGTCGGCAGCGGCGGCGGCCGTGGCCGCCACGCCCCCCGGGCCTGCGATCCGCTGGCCGGTGGGGCCGGCCGGATCCGGGTCGTCCCAGGGCGCGGCCGCCCTTACCTGTTCCCAGACCGGGCTGGACAGCGCCAGATCCAGGCGCCGGGCAAATTCGATCATGCCCGGGTAGCCGGCGAAGGCGTGGTGCCGTTCCTGGTTGACGTCGAGGAACGGCAGCTTGCCCTTGAGGGCGGTGTACTGGTTGCGGCCACCGGCGATCAGGATGTCGGCCTGGGTGTCGGCGGCGACCCGCAGCAGCTCGGCGGGTGTGCCGTTGCGGATGACGATCCCGTCGGGACCGAGCAGTTCAGTGATCTTGTCTACGTCGTCCTCGGTGCTCTTGGTAGCCCCGGAGGCGACGACCTCCACCCCGAGGTCCTGTAGCGCCGACACCAGTGACCAGCTCTTGACCCCGCCGGTGTAGAGCACCGCCCGGGCGCCGACGAGCCGTTCCCGGTAGGGGACGAGCGCCGTCGCCAGGGCGG
>NZ_CAAAFT010000333.1:16232-24891 GCF_900634765.1 Candidatus Protofrankia californiensis
GTGGCGATGAGCTCCTCGGCCCGCCAGGAGAGCTCCTTGTCGTCGAGGAGGCGGGCAAAACCGCGCAGGGTGTCGCGCATCGCGCGGATGCCGTAGAAGCTGCCCTCGAACCAGGGGATGCCGTAGCGGTCCTGAAGCCCCCGGGCCAGCGAGAGCAGCGCCCGCGAGCAGACGACCATCGTCGCCTTGGCGCGGTGGGCGGCGGCGACGTCGGCGTACCGGGCGTCGCCGCTGATGCTCGCCAGCACCCGGATGCCGAGTTTCGCCAGCACCGGGGTGACGTCCCACAACTCGCCGGCGATGTTGTACTCGCCGACCAGGTTCACGTCGTACGGCGTGGTGAACGCCGGTTCCACCGTACCGATCACGTGTTCGAGCAGAGCCTGGCCGGCGAGGCGGTTACCGAAGTTCTTGCTGCCGGCGAATCCCGGCGAGTTCACCGGGACCACCGGTATGCCGGTCGCGGTCGCCGCCGCCGCGCACACCGCGTCGAAATCGTCGCCGATCATCGCAGTGACGCAGGTGGAGTACACGAAGACCGCGGGCGGGTGGTGGCGGCGAGCGGCCTCGACGATCGTGTCGTAGAGACGCTGCTCGCCGCCGAACACCACGTCCTGCTCACCGAGGTCGGTGGAGAAACCCCGGCGGTAGAGCGTAGGGCCCGAGGAGAGGCTGCCCCGACCGTCCCACGAGTTGCCGGCACAGGCGATCGGGCCGTGCACCACGTGGGCGACGTCGGCTATCGGAACCAGAGTGATCATCGCGCCGTCGAACGCGCAGCCGCCGGCGGTACCTCCCGGCTTCGGCCGGGAGCAACCCGTCTTGCGGGCCTTGGGGTCCTTGGCACGGTTGTGGTCACACGCCGGCTCGTCGAAGAGCGCAGCGGCGTCGATCTTCGTCAGGGCAGCCATTTTCACCTCAGCGGACGATGTCGGTCAGCGGACGATGTCGAAGCTGTGGTCGGGCGCGTTGCGGTCGACCTCGTCGAGGATCGAGTTGACCAGCTGGGTGAGCAGGTGCAGCCCCCCGGCGTAGCCGTAGATCGGGAAGCGGTGCAGGTGGTGCCGGTCGAAGATCGGGAAACCGGCGCGGAACAGCTGCACGTTCGCCTCGCGGGCGAGGTGCTTGAGGTGCGTCGGGCCGACGATCAGGTCGACCGGCTCGGTGAACACCAGGGAGCGCAGGTGCCACGCGTCCTTGCCCGGCCACACCGTCGCCTTCGCCCCGAACGGGCTGGCGGCGAGGATCCCCTTGGCCCGCTCCGCCCACGTCGCGTCGCCGTTGCTGCTGACGACGTGGATCGGCTCCATGCCCATCTCCAGCAGGAATCCCAGCATCCCGTTGACGAAGTCCGGGTCGCCGGCGATCGCCACCCGCTTGCCGTGCAGGTAGGCATGCGAGTCGGTCATCGCGTCGAGCAGCCGGCCGCGCTCCGCGGTGATCTCGTCCGGCACCTCGACCCCGGCCACCCGGGCGACCTCGGTGACGAAGGTGTCGGTGTTGGCGATGCCGATCGGCGGGTTGAGCAGCACCGCCTCGCCGGCCCAGCCGTTCACGATCTCCTTGGTCCGCTTGGAACCGAGGGCCTGCAGGAACACCGTCGCGTCGGCGTTGATGGAGTCCCCGGCCACGGCGAGCGGGGTCCCGCCCGGGTACATGTGGTACTCGCCGGTCGCCGGGGAGTCGAGGCTGTCGCTGTGGTCACCGAGCACGACGTGCTTGATGCCCAGCAGGGTCAGCAGCCGCTTGATCTCCCGGATGTTGCCGACGTAGGGGTCGAAGCCCGGCACGATGTTGATCGTGCCGTTGGACGTGCTCTTCTTGCCCTCGGTCAGGTAGGACAGGATCCCGCGCAGCATGTTGTCGTAGCCCAGCACGTGCGAGCCGACGAAGCTCGGGGTGTGGGCGTAAGGGACCGGGATGTCCTCGGTGATCGCGCCCTTGGTACGGGCGCTGGCGATGAAGTTCTGCAGGTCGTCACCGATCACCTCGGCCATACAGGTGGTCGACACCGCCACCATGTCCGGCTTGTACAGGTGCACGGAGGTGCCGAGGGCCTCGATGAGGTTACTGAGCCCACCGAAGACCGCCGAGTCCTCGGTCATCGACGAGGACACCGTCGGTACCGGTTCCTTGAAGTGCCGCGAGAGGTGACCGCGGAAGTACGAGGTGCACCCCTGCGAACCGTGCACCAGCGGCAGGGTCCCGGCGAAACCGAGGGCCGCGAGCACCGCGCCCAGGGGCTGGCACGCCCGCAGCGGGTTGACCGTGAGATGCTGCCGGGCGAAGTTCTTCTCCCGGTACTCCCAGCTCCGGGTCCATTCGGCGACCCGGGCGACCTCCTCCGGCGCGGAACCGCCCTCGAACTGCTTCTTGCGTTCGCGCTGCTCCTGGTATTCAGGGCTGTTGAACAGTGTGTTGTGGTCTCGCACCGTAAGTGCGTCTGGACTGGTGGACACCAGCAATCCTCCGGTTCACAGGCGAAAGAACGCGTCTTTCGCGGGAAAATCAGCCCTTTTTGGCACTCGCCCACGGAGCGTCGAACAGGTTCCATGTCGGACTGTTCACGGCGCTGTCCATGTCCCGGGCGAAAATGGCGAAGCCGTCGACGCCGTGGTACGGACCGGAGTAGTCCCATGAATGCATCTGACGGAACGGTGTCCGCATCTTGTGCGAGACGTACTTCTCCTTGATGCCGGCACCGATCAGGTCGGGCTTGAGCCGGCGGGCGAACTCTTCCATCTCGTAGGCGGTCGGGTCGTCGTAGACCACGATGCCCTGCTTGAGTTCGGGGTAGCTGCGGGTGTAGTCGTCCTTGTGCCCGAACTCGTAACCGGTACCGATGACCTCCATGCCGAGGTCCTCGTAGGCGCCGACGGTGTGGCGCGGGCGCAGGCCGCCGACGGCGAGCATGACGGTCTTGCCCTCGAGCCGGTGCCGGTAGGTCTCGTGGACCTTGTCGAAGAAGGCCTGGTAGCTCGCGATGGCGGCCTCGGTCTTCTCCTTGATGGTGTCGTCGAAGAACTCGGCGATCTTACGCATCGACTCCACGATCTTCGTGGGGCCGAAGAAGTTGAACTCCATCCACGGGGTGCCGTACCGCTCCTCCATCGTGGTGGCGATGTAGTTCATGGAGCGGTAGCAGTGCAGCACGTTGAGCTTGGCCAGGTGGGCCGTGGCCATCTCGTTGACGGTGCCGTCACCGGACCACTGGGCGATGACCCGCAGACCCATGTCCTCGAGGATCTTCCGCGAGGCCCAGGCGTCGCCCCCGATGTTGTAGTCACCGAGCAGCGTGATGTCGTACGGGGTCTGCTCGGGTAGCTCCCGGCTGCCCAGCATGTGGTCGCGGATGGCGTCGTTGGCGATGTGGTGGCCCAGCGACTGGCTGATACCGCGGAAGCCCTCGCACTTCACCGGGACGACCGGCAGGCCCAGCCGCTTGGTCCCCTCGTTGGAGACCGCGTCGATGTCATCACCGATCAGACCGATCGGGCACTCGGACTGGACGGAGACACCCTTGGCCAGCGGGAAGACCTCCACCAGCTCGTCCAGGATCGCGGCGAGCTTCTTGTCGCCACCGAAGACGATGTCCTTCTCCTGGAAATCGCTGGTGATCTGCATGACGGTGAAGTTGTCGATACCGAGCTGCCCGTTGGCGTAGTTACGCCGGGTGCCCCAGGTGTACTGGCCGCATCCGACCGGGCCGTGGCTGATGGAGATGAGGTCCTTGATGGGACCCCACACCACACCCTTGGAGCCGGCGTAGGCGCAACCGCGCATCGTCATGATCCCGGGGCGGGACTTGACGTTGCTCTTGACCTCGCATTCCTTTCCCCCGGACTGGTCATTGGGCTTGACATGCTTGTGACGGTCCTTCTCGACCTTGGGAGGATAGGCCGACAGAACATCGTCGATCATCGCCTGCGTCTCGGCAGACGTTGTCACGGGTGGAGTCATGACAGACCTTTCTGGTACGCGGGGGCGAGCGATCACGCGCCGACGGTGGAGGCGGCCTTCTGACCGACGATCGTCTCGTCCTCCTGCTCCATGATCCCGAAGTCGATCAGGAGCTCCTCGAGCTCGTCCATGCTGATCGGGGTGGGGATGGTCTTCATGTCGTTCTCTTCGATCTTGCGTGCGAGCTCGCGGTACTCGTTGGCCTGGTCCGCCTCGGGCGAGTACTCGATGACCGTCATACGGCGGAGCTCGGCGTGCTGGACGATGTTGTCACGCGGAACGAAGTGGATCATCTGGGTGTTCAGGCGCCGCGCGAGCTCTATGATGAGCTCGTCCTCACGGTCGGTCTGACGGCTGTTGCAGATCAGCCCACCGAGGCGGACACCACCGCTGTGGGCGTACTTGAGGATGCCTCGGGCAATGTTGTTCGCCGCGTACATGGCCATCATCTCACCGGAGGTGACGATGTAGATCTCCTGGGCCTTGCCCTGGCGGATCGGCATGGCGAAACCACCGCACACGACGTCACCGAGGACGTCGTAGGTGACGAAGTCGAGGTCCTCGTAGGCGCCGTTCTCCTCCAGGAAGGTGATGGCGGTGATGACGCCTCGGCCGGCGCAGCCGACACCCGGCTCGGGACCACCCGACTCGACACACCGGATGTTCCATGCGCCCTCGAGCAGAACCTCTTCCAGCTCGAGGTCCTCCACCGAGCCCTTCTCGGCCGCCTTCTCGATGACGGTGTGCTGGGCCTTGGAGTGCAGGATGAGACGGGTCGAGTCCGCCTTCGGGTCGCAACCGACGATCATGACCCGGTTGCCACGCTCAGCCAGTGCGGCCATCGTGTTCTGCTGAGTGGTGGACTTACCAATACCACCCTTGCCGTAGAACGCGAGCTGCCTCATGAGTGTGTGCTCCTCACCGCACGCCCAAGCGTGCGTCACTGTGGAAGAACCGGTGTTGGTTCAGGAACTGCTGCTTGCTCAGGAACTGGTGTCTGTTGCGGTACTGCTGTTTGTTCAGGTGCTGGCGCCGGCGGCCCAGCTGGCTGCCGCAAGCTCGTAGAGGTCACGGACCTCGCTCGAGCGCAACGGCCGTTTGAGCATTGAGGCGTGCGATCGCAGACCCTCCAGGACGGGTCCGAGAACGCCCTCGTCGGCGTCGATACCGTGCTCACGCAGGGCGTATCGCAGCGACGCCCGCCCCGCGTGTTTGCCCACGACCAGGCGGCGTCGCGCGCCGACTTCGGCGGGGTCGAAGGGCTCGTAGATCCTCGGAGCCTTCAGCACCCCGTCCACATGGATACCGGACTCGTGGATGAACGCCGACTCCCCGACGATCGCCTTTCCAGCGGGCACCGGACGGCCTGCCGCGCGCGAGACCAGGTCGGCCAGCGCGCGAAACGACGTGGTGTCCAGGTCGACCCTGAATCCGAGGAGATGGCGAAGCGCCATCGCCACCTCCTCCAGGGGCGCGTTACCGGCCCGTTCACCAAGCCCGGCGACCGTCGTGCTGACGAAACCGAAACCGGCCCGGACCGCCGCGAGCGTGTTGGCGGTGGCCAGCCCGAAGTCGTCATGGGCGTGGATCTCCCAGTTGGCGGGCGATGCCGCCACCAGCCGGGACATCCGCTCGTACGCCCCGGACGGCTCGAGGAGCCCGACGGTGTCCGCCCAGCGCAGGCGGTCGACACCGGCCCTGGACAGTTCGCCGGCGAGCTCGATGACGAAGCCGTCGTCCGCCCGTGAGGCGTCCTCGAACCCGACCCCGACCGCCAGCCCCCGGTCGAGGGCGTCGGCGACGCAGTCGTGGATCTGGCCGCGTGCCCACGCCCGGTCACGACCGAGCTTGTACTGAAGGTGCAGGTCGGACACGGGGATGCTGATGTGGACCCGCCGGATGCCGGATGCTGCCGCCGCGTCGACGTCGGACCGGACGGCCCGGCACCAGGCGACGACCTCCGCCCGCAGACCCGCGGACGCCATACGGCCCAGGACCTCGCGTTCGGACGGGCCCATGGCCGGCACACCCGCCTCGATCTGCTGTACTCCCACCTGATCGAGAGCGGACGCGATGGCAAGCTTCTCCTCGGCGGTGAAGGCAACGCCCGGGGCCTGCTCACCGTCGCGCAAGGTGGTGTCACAGAACCCGATCACGATGTCGTGCTCCACATCATGCGTGCCCTCCGTCGGTTGCACCGAATAGGGAAGATGGCGCTGTGCCGTGCCACTGCCGGCCAGGTGCCCGGTGCCAGGCCCGCGATCCGCGATCCGCGATCCGCCGGCCGGCGCCCCGCGGGCCTCATCGTTGAAGCGCCGCGATTAGAAATGTCGCCCACCGTTGTTTCGGGCTCTTTAAGCGCCGTATCTTCCCAGTTACTTTTCCGGCCGATCCGCGATTCCGGGACGAATAGCAGAAGAGACCTGGGCCGGGTGGCCGAAAGAGGTGGGCCCAATGGTGCCAACGCCTGTAACCACCTGGATGTCGGCCGGTCGGCACCCTGCCTGGTGGCAATGTCCGACAACGTGCCTCACCAATTTTTTTTACCGCCGGGATCCGTTACCGAATACGGCGTCACAGCGGCTTGCGGGACGAACGCGCCGAGCCCGGTGACCAATTACCCGACCCATTGTTCAGATGGCCTGGAAATTCCGGCCCGTCGGCCCGGACGACTGGTCCGGAGTGTTCTTCACCGGCGATCGAGAAGTGTTCGCGGGAACGTCCGCAGACACCGCCTTCACCAGGCGTGCCAAAAACAACAAAGGCGTTCCCCGGTCGCTCGCGTCCGAAGGACGCCAACGACCGGGGAACGCCAGCAGGGCCGGAATCGGAAAATGCCCGGGAGCGCCGTCCGCCGAGAATCACACGGCCCGACGGATCAGCGGATCAGCGGATCGTCCAGGTGTTGCCCGTGTGCAGCAGTTCGGCGAGCAGTTTGTCGGGCGAGGCGTCCGCGCTGCCTGTGCGGGCGGAGGTGTTCTGCTCCTGGACCATCGCCTCGTAGGTGGGCCGGCTCACCCGGCGGAACACCCCGATCGGGGTGTTGCTCAGATCCTGGTCGGACAGCCGGGACAGGGTGAAGGCGTAGGCCGGGCCCCCCACCGTCTCGTCGTGCACGATGATCTCGCTGCGCGGGACGCTGGCGGTGTCGGCGACCTCAAGACCGAAGCCGCGCGGCTCGCGCACCACGCACTTCTCCCCCGACGCGCCGAAGGTGATCGGCTTGCCGTGCTCGAGGCGGACGAGGACGGAGTCGCGGCTGGCGGGGTCCTTCAGCACGTCGAACGCACCGTCGTTGAAGATGGCGCAGTTCTGGTAGATCTCGATGAAGGCGCTGCCCTCGTGCGCGGCGGCGGCACGCAGCACCGAGTGCAGGTGCTTGCGGTCGGAGTCGATCGTGCGGGCCACGAACGACGCCTCGGCGCCCAGCGCCAGCGCGATCGGGTTGAACGGGGTGTCCCTGGAGCCCACCGGCGTCGACTTGGTGACCTTGCCGAACTCCGAGGTCGGCGAGCACTGCCCCTTGGTCAACCCGTAGATACGGTTGTTGAACAACAGGATCTTGATGTTGACGTTGCGTCGCAATGCGTGGATCAGATGGTTACCGCCGATGGACAGCGCGTCGCCGTCACCGCTGACCACCCACACCGACAGGTCCGGGCGGCTGACCGCGAGACCGGTGGCGATCGCCGGCGCCCGGCCGTGGATCGAGTGCATCCCGTAGGTGTTGAGGTAGTACGGGAAGCGGGACGAACAACCGATGCCGGAGACGAACGTGATCTGCTCCCGCGGGATGCCCAGCTCCGGCATGAACGACTGGATGGCCGACAGGATCGCGAAGTCACCGCATCCCGGGCACCAGCGGACCTCCTGGTCCGACCTGAAGTCCTTGGCGGTGAGCTTGAGGGGGACCTCAGTCATTGCGTACGACCTCCTCCAGTACCGTCTCCAGCTCCGCCGAGGTGAACGGCTGGCCGTTGACCTTGTTGTAGGACACGGCGTCGACCAGATAGCGCTCGCGTATCACGTGGGCGAGCTGCCCGAGGTTCATCTCGGGGATGATGACGCGGTCGTAGCCTGCGAGCACCGTGCCGACGTTGCGCGGCAGCGGCGAGAGGTGACGCAGGTGCGCCTGGGCGATGGACACACCGCGTTCCCGCAGCTTGCGACAGGCCGCGCCGACCGGTCCGTAGGTGGAACCCCAGCCGAGCACCAGCACCCGGGCGTCCCCGGAGGGGTCCTCGACCTCCAAGTCGGGCACGTCGATGGCCTCGACCCGGGCGGCGCGCAGCCGCATCATCAGGTCGTGGTCGGCCGGGACGTAGGAGACCGCGCCGGTGCCGTCGGCCTTCTCCAAGCCGCCGACGCGGTGCTCCAGGCCGGGCGTGCCCGGCACCGCCCACGGGCGGGCCAGCGTGTGCGGGTCGTGCAGGTAGGGCAGAAACTTGCCGTCCGGCCCGTTGGGCTCGGTGGCGAACTCCACCCGCAGGTCGGGCAGGTCCGCCGGGTCCGGCAGCAGGAACGGCTCGGAGCCGTTGGCCAGGTAGCCGTCCGAAAGCAGGATGACCGGCATCCGGTAGGTCAGCGCGATGCGCGCCGCCTCCAACGCCGCGTAGAAGCAGTCCGCCGGCGAGCGGGCCGCGATCACCGCCAGCGGGGCCTCGCCGTGCCGGCCGAACAGGGCGATGTTCAGGTCGGA
>NZ_CAAAFT010000333.1:25277-38220 GCF_900634765.1 Candidatus Protofrankia californiensis
GCCGAACAGGGCGATGTTCAGGTCGGACTGCTCGGTCTTGGTCGGCAGGCCGGTCGACGGGCCGGCGCGCTGCACGTCCACGATGACAAGCGGCAGCTCCAGCATCACCGCGAGCCCGAGGGTCTCGGTCTTGAGCGCGAGCCCCGGGCCGGAGGTCGAGGTGACCCCGAGCGCGCCGCCGTAGGAGGCACCGAGCGCCGAGCCCACCGCGGCGATCTCGTCCTCGGCCTGGAAGGTGGTCACGCCGTAGCGCTTGTATCCGGACAGCTCGTGCAGGATCTCCGAGGCCGGAGTGATCGGGTAGGCGCCGAGGAAGACCGGCAGGTTGGCGCGCAGACCGGCGGCGACGAGGCCGTAGGCGAGCGCCGAGTTGCCGTTGACGCTGCGGTAGGTGCCGGACACCAGCTTCGCCGGCTTGACCTCGTAGCGGACGGCGAAGTCCTCGGTGGTCTCACCGTAGTTCCAGCCGGCCTGGAAGGCGGCCACGTTCGCGGCGGCGACGTGCGGCTTCTTGGCGAACTTCTGCTTGAGGAACTCCACCGTGCCCTCGGTGGGCCGGCTGTACATCCAGGACAGCAGACCGAGCGCGAACATGTTCTTCGCCCGCTCGGCCTCCTTCTTGGAGACCTCGACGTCGGCGAGGGCGGCGATCGTCGCCGACGTCAGCGGCACCCGGTGAACGGTGAACCCGTCGAGCGAGTCGTTCTCCAGCGGATTGCTCGTGTAACCGACCTTCTCCAGGTTGCGTGTGGTGAACTCGTCGGTGTTGACGATGATCTCCGCATTGGGCGGCAGGTCCCCGAGATTGGCACGCAGCGCCGCCGGGTTCATTGCGACCAGGACGTCCGGCGAGTCACCGGGCGTGAGGACGTCGTGGGCGGCGAAATGTACCTGGAAGCTGGACACGCCGTGCAGCGAGCCCGATGGCGCGCGAATCTCGGCGGGGTAGTTGGGAAGGGTGGACAGGTCGTTTCCCAGGATGGCGCTCTCGGAAGCGAAACGGTCGCCAGTGAGCTGCATGCCGTCGCCGGAGTCACCGGCGAACCGGATTGCCACCCGGTCCAGATGCTGGATTTGCTTGGCCACTTACGTGGACCTCCTCAATGACCGACGGTCGGCGAGGGGCATACCCACGGTTCGACCGTGGGTAGAGCGGGCCACGAGGCTCGCCCGTCCTTCTTATACGGAGGCATTGCTTCCACAGTGTTTCGCGGTGTCAAATCGTCGTCTCACGGCCCACGCGTTATCGGTCACGGTATTTCGACAACAGCGCCGTCACATATATGGTTGGACGTGCGGGAAAACAACCATGACGCCCGCCCGCAACCGCCGGCCAGGGACTTTCGGGAAGCAGTGGCAGAAAGACGTTTCTCCGGCGCCGGGGACGACCGGTCTATTTCCCTCCGGCGAAGGTTCGCACCGTGCCGGCAATCGGCCCACCCGGTCGGGTCGGTTCGTCCCGCGGCGTCTTCCCCACGACCAGTTCGACGATCTGCGACCGGCTCGGCCCCACAACCGACTTCGACGACCTGCGACATACCCGACCTGTCGACATGGGGCGGAACGTGCCGGGGACACACACGCTAACCCCTCCGGCCGGTCCACGGCATCGATGTCCGGCAACATGTCTGACCCGGCGTCGCCGGCGGAAGACGGTGCTGTCACCCGAACTACCCGTACCCGAACTACCCGAACACAGTGACGGGATGGCGGAGCCGGGGCCTGCCCGTTGGATGTCAGTGGCCACCGATGCCACAGGCTGGCTGCGGCACCCGGGGTGCGGGAGCGGCCCGCCGCCACGTAGAACGTCATGTTCTACGGACGCCATTCATCTCGCCACCGCCACGATGCTGATCGACCAGCCCGACGCCAGGCTGGAAGCGTTCATCACATATGACAAACGGCTGCTTACGATCGCAGCCCGTCCCGGTGAGGGCGCTGTTCCCCGGCGTCAACGAAGCTGAACCGCCAGGCGAGCTCCACCAGGGCCATGCCGACCGCGCCGCAGGCGACCGCCACGGCGACGGCGGCGGTGTCCGACGTGTCGAACTCGAAGACGTGCTGCCCCACCGGCAGCAGCAGGCACAGCAGAAAACCGCCGATCATGGCGGCGACCAGCGCGGCCTTCCACCAGACATACGGTCGCGCCACCACGGCCAACACCCATGTCGCGATCATGACAAGCGTGATCACAACGGCGGTGCTGTCCTGCTCGGGCGTACCCTCCCCACCGGAGCGGACGAGAAGATAGGTCACGAAACTCGCCACCGCCACCACGACACCCGCCGGCACCGCCCGGCGCATGACTCTCGGCACGAACCCCGGTCGTGCCCGTTCGGTGTTGGGCGCGAGCGCGAGGAAGAACGCCGGAACGCCGATGGTGAACCAGCCGATCAGCGTCACATGACGCGGCAGGAACGGAAACCTGATCTGCGCCACGCCGATCAGAATGGCCAGCAACACCGAGTAGACCGTCTTGGTGAGGAACAGGACGGACACGCGTTCGATGTTGCCTATCACCCGCCGTCCCTCGCCCACGACGTGCGGAAGAGCGGCGAAGGTGTTGTCCAGCAGGACGATCTGCGCGACGGCCCGGGCCGCGGGGCTGCCCGAGCCCATGGCCACGCCGATGTCGGCGTCCTTGAGCGCGAGCACGTCGTTGACCCCGTCACCGGTCATGGCCACGGTGTGGCCGCCGGCCTGCAGGGCTTTGACCATGGCGCGCTTCTGGTCCGGTACCACCCGGCCGAAGACCGACGCCGCCGCCATCCGCCCGGCCAGCGGGGCGGTGCCGTCGGGCAGCGTCCGGGCGTCCACGGGCTGGTCGGCACCGGGGAGCCCGAGGGTGGTGGCGACCGCCGCGACGGACACCGCACTGTCACCCGATATGATCTTCAGCTCGACATCCTGCGCGGCGAAGTACCGCAGGGTCTCGGCGGCATCGTCGCGGATCTTCTGCTCGATGACGAGCAGCGCCGCCGGGGTCACCTCACCGGGTGCGCCCGGCGCGTCCACCGGCATGCCGGCCCGCCCGAGCAACAGCACACGCAGTCCCTGCGAGGCCAGCAGGTCGGCGTCGACGAGCACGGGATCCCCAGGCGGCAGCAGGACGTCGGGTGCGCCGAGCACCCAGTGCCCATGCCCGGCGAAGCTCGCCCCGCTCCACTTCCGCGCGGAGGAGAACGGCGCGATCGCCGTCGCCGGCCAGGTGGTCTCGTCGCTGGGAAATGCCTCGGCGACGGCCGCAAGGCTTGCGTTGGGACGCGGATCGGAGGCGGCCAACGCACGCAGCACCTCGCGAACCTCGCCGGCCGTCCCGTCAGCCCTGTCAAACCCGCCAAACCCATCAGGCCCGCTGACCACGTCAAGCCCATCAAGCCCATCAACTCTGTCAAGCCCGCTGACCTCGGCAGGCCCGGTGACCCTGTCGGCCCCGGCCTCGCCGGCTCCGACGGCCGTACCCACCCCGACGGCCGTACCCACCCCGACGGCAGCGCGCAGCAGGCGCACCTCGGCCAGCCGCATACGGTTCTCGGTGAGGGTGCCGGTCTTGTCCGCACACACGACACTGACCCGGGCCAGACCCTCGATGGCGGGTAGTTCTTGCACCAGGCACTGCCGGCGTCCCAGCCGGATGACACCGATCGCGAACGCGACGCTGGTGAGCAGGATGAGTCCTTCGGGGACCATGGGGACGAGCGCGGCCACCATCCCGCGCACGGCCTCGTCCGGGGTGGCGTCGTCGAGCCGGAGCTGGCTGTAGATCGTCAACGCACCGGCGGGAATGATCAGAAAGGTGACGAACGTCAGGATCCGGTCGACACCGCCGCGCAGCTCCGAACGCACGAGTGTGAACCTGCTGGCCTCCTCGGCCAGCCGGGCGGCGTAGGCCTCGCGGCCGACTTTGGTCGCGCGGAACACCCCGGTCCCGGCTACCGCGAAACTTCCGGACAGGACGGGATCCCCGGGACGCTTGACCACGGGGTCGGCCTCACCGCTGAGGAGCGATTCGTCGATCTCCAACCCGTCCGCGGCCAGCACCACCCCGTCGACGACGACCATGTCCCCGGGCCCGAGTTCGATGACGTCGTCAAGCACGACCTCACCGGCGGAGATCTCGGTTGCTCGGCCGGCCCGACGGACCCGCGGCCGGGCCTCTCCGACGATCGCAAGCCGTTCCAGCGTGCGCTTGGCACGCACCTCCTGGACGATGCCGATCGCGGTGTTGACCACGATGATCAGCCCGAACATGCCGTCGGGAACGACCGGTCCGATCACCACGATGACGGCGAAGAGCGCACCGATGATCGCGTTGAACCGGGTCAGGACGTTGGCCCGGACGATCTCGGCGACCGAACGACTCGCCCTGACCGGAACGTCGTTGGTGCTGCCCGCCGCGATGCGCGCGGCAACATCCGCGGCGGTCAGGCCACCGTCGAGTCCGGCAGCGAGCTCCTGGGGGAGATTGACCGTTGCCACAACAACGAGGCTATCGTCGGCGCCGGTCGACGCTCCGCATGCCCTCCGCGCGGATGCGGTCACGTCATATCCGCACCGCCGTATACGTGCGTATACGTACCAGTCCGTATACGCACCGGTCCGCATACATAGCGGTCCGTATATGCACCGCTGTTGCGGTATTGCCCACCCTGCCCCGCGCCGTCCGGCCCGACAATTCTCCCGAACAACACTTACCCGTCACCGCCGGTTAGTCACCGCACGTAGGCTGTGCTGGGTTTGCGGCGGGGAGGCTCGATGGAGTTCCGGCACCTGGTGTCTTTTCTAGCGATAGCGGACGAACTGCACTTCGGACGGGCTGCGGGCAAGCTCCATCTGGCCCAGCCCTCGTTGAGCCAACATCTGCAACGTCTCGAGCGTGAGGTCGGCGTCAAGCTGGTCGCCCGCACCTCCCACGAGGTCCGGCTGACCCCGGCGGGCGTCGCGTTCCAGGTCGAGGCGAAGCGGATCATCGACCAGGCGAACCGGGCGGTCCAGGCGGCGCGGGACGCCGCGGCCGGCCGCGCCGGCACGATCAACATCGGCTACAACTTCCCGGCCGGTCAGCGCGTCCTGCAGCCGACCCTGTTACGGCTGAACAACACCCACCCCGGGCTGACCGCCCACCTGTGGGAGAGGCGTACCGGCCCCCAGCTCAAGGGCCTGCTCAGCGGCGAGCTCGACATCGGCTTCATCTTCGGGCTGCCGCCCACCAACGACCTGCGCTCCCGCGAGGTGCTGCGACTGCCACTGGTCGCCGTGGTCGGGGAGCAGCACGACTGGGCCTGCCGCGAACAGGTGGCGTTCCGCGAACTGCAGCACCAGGCCTGCGTCCTGTTCAGCCGCACCCAGTCGCCGGCCATGTACGACACGATCGTCACCACGGCCGAACGGGTCCGGATCAACCTCCGGGTCGCCGCCGAGATCGACGATCCGGGTGCGACCGCCCTCGTGGTCGCCACCCGCCCGCTGGTGGGGTTCGCCTCGGTCGAACGGGCCCGCAGGACCAAAGGTCCGATCGCCATACCCCTCGTCGACCCCGTCCCGATGCTGTCCGTCCACGTGGTGTGGCGACCGCGCCGGAGCAAAGTCGTCGACGCCCTGCTGGACACCCTCGACGAGGCCGGACCCTTCTGATCGCACCGCCTTCGGCCCGGTCACCGGTAGAGGCCTCCGGCGGCGCGAAAAACATGATCGCACCGCCTTCGGCCGGGTGCGAAGGAAGCCCGGAGGTGTCCATTGAACAATCCAATCGTCCGAGCGGGTTGTTTTCTCCGGTTAGCTGCGATGATTGGTCAGGCCATGCATTGCAGGCCGCCTTCCCGATAAAATTCGACGGTAGATCGCTCGTCCGATCGGCATGCAGATCATTGGTTCGCTCGGCGCACCGGACAGCAGATGGGACAGAAGATCTGAAAAGGCGCCGAGAACCCGCACGTCCGTCCCGACACGCCTGAAATTCCGCCCGGAGGTCGGTCATGTCCGTGCCAGCACCCCACGATCAGTCGACCGCGGTACCGGCGCCGTCAACCACGGCACCCCTGACCGTCGTCGACAGGATCCTCGAGGCAGACGACGTCATTTCTCTGGTTCTTGCCGACCCCGGCGGCAGACCCCTGCCCCCGTGGGCTCCCGGCGCGCACGTCGACGTCGCCATCGGGCCCGGAACCATCCGGCAGTACTCGTTGTGCGGTGACCCGGCTGACAGTACGAACTGGCGTATCGCGGTACTGCGTGAGGAAAACAGCCGGGGCGGCTCAGTGTACCTGCACGACGAGGTCCGCACCGGGTCGACGCTGGAGGTCGGGTCGCCGCGCAACAACTTTCCCCTGGTCGACTCCCGGCGCTACATTCTGATCGCGGGCGGAATAGGGATAACACCACTCCTCCCCATGATCACCGAATTGGACGGACGCGGCGCCGACTGGAAGCTGTTCTACGGCGGGAGACGGCGAACGAGTATGGCGTTTCTCGCCGGGATGTCCACCCATGGTGACCGGGTCGTCGTCCACCCCGAGCAGGAGCGTGGGCTGCTGCCGCTCGATGCCGTCCTCGCCCGACCCGACGAGGGCACGGCCGTCTACTGCTGCGGCCCGGAAGGCCTGCTCAGCGCGGTCGAGGCCGCCTGCGGCAGCTGGCCGTCCGGCGCCTTGCACGTCGAACGCTTCCGGCCCCGGGAACCGGCCGGCGACGCTGCGGCGGACACCGCGTTCGACGTCCTGATCGCCAGCACCGGGCAGAAGGTACGGGTGGCCGCCAACCGCAGCATCCTCGAAGCCCTCGAACGCGCCGGCCTGGACATGCCCTCCTCATGCCGCGAAGGGACCTGCGGCAACTGCGAGACCCGGTTCGTCGAGGGCGAGGTCGACCACCGCGATTCCGTGCTGAGCCCCCAGGAGCAGCGCACCGGAGACGCCATGATGATCTGCGTGTCCCGGGCCCGAACCGACCAGCTGGTCCTCGACATCTGAAACCTGCCACCGCCCGCCAGGAACGCCGGAACGCCGGAGGAACGGCAGAACGAACGCCCCACCCACCCGGCCGGTACGGGTTCCGCGCCGATCCCACCCACATGGGAACGACGGGTGCGGCGGTTATCAATGAATTCTATCGGGTAATCAGCGGCACCAATCGACGCTGGATACAAAGCGTGATCGGATAGTTTCACAACACTCGATGGACCGCGAATTTCCGGTATGTTTCCTTCCCGTACACGAACCCGGAGTTGAATCCAGCAGTCCTCGGACGATAAGAAGCGCTAGGAAAATTTCCGCGAGACCGCCGGACCGGGTACGCCCGGACCGGGGGATCCGCATCCGAACTCACCGGCCCGCCGCAGCGGGCCGGTGCGGAACACCAGGCCGATCCGGCATGCTGCCGGGCCGGCATGAAAGGAGAGCCAGGCTGTGAGCCGGATCCAGGTCGAAGGACTGACCAAGCGTTTCGGCGAGGTCGCCGCCGTCGACCGGGTAAGCCTGGACATCAGTCACGGCGATTTCCTCGTCCTGCTCGGGCCGAGCGGATGCGGAAAGTCGACGCTGCTCCGAATGATCGCCGGCCTGATCGAGCCGAGCAACGGACGGGTTCTCCTGGACGGCCGCGACGTCACGTTCGCCCCGCCCCGGGAACGCGACATGGCAATGGTATTCCAGAGCTACGCTCTTTACCCCCACCTGACTGTCGAGCGCAACATCGGGTTCCCGTTGCGGTCGCGCCGGCGGCCACGCGCGGAGATACGCCAGAAGGTACACGAGGTGGCCGAGCTGCTCGATCTCGCCGACCTGCTCGATCGCCGGCCCAGGGAACTCTCCGGTGGGCAGCGGCAGCGGGTCGCAGTCGGGCGGGCGCTGGTCCGCGACCCCGGCGCCTTTCTCATGGACGAACCGCTGTCCAACCTCGACGCGAAGCTGCGTACCGCAACCCGCGGCCAGCTGCGCGCCCTGCACCACAGGCTCGGCTCGACCATCGTCTACGTCACCCACGACCAGGTCGAGGCCATGACCATGGCCACCCGGGTGGCCCTGCTCAACGCCGGCCGCCTTGAGCAGGTCGGCACCCCCACCGACGTCTACGACGAGCCAGCGTCGGTGTTCGTGGCGGGCTTTCTGGGCTCACCGGCGATGAACCTGATCCCCGCACGCATCGAGAGCCGGGCCGGACGTGTCCAGGCGCTCGCCCCCGGCGTCGAGGTTCCGCTGTGGGCGGCGGACGACCAGCCCGCCCGCGAGGTGACCCTGGGCGTCCGACCGGAACATCTGATCCGGGTCCCGCCTGCCTCCGGATCCCCCACCTCGCAGTCCCCCGCGTCGCAGTCCCCCATGTTCCGGGCAGTGGTGGAGATGGTGGAGAACCTCGGCGGCGAGGAGGTCGCCCAGTGCGTGGTGGGCGATGCCCGGCTGCTGGCCCGCGGGCCGCGGCCGCTTGGTCTGCGTCCCGGCGAACCGGTGGCCTTCGACATCCCCGCGAACCGGGTGCACCTGTTCGACCGGGCCAGTGGCCGCCGGCTGGTCTGGCAGCCGACCGGCGCTGACATCCCCCGTGACCGCGATCAGGTCACCGTCCGTGTCAGCGACAGGCCGGGATCTCCCGGTGCCACGGACGGGGACCCGACCGTGGCCGAATCCCCCGAAGGGGTTCTGGACGCTTCCATCGTCTGATCACCAGCCTCCGACGTCCCCGCCTTTCGAACCGTCCGCCCCTTCGGCCTTTTGGACCGCCCCACCTTCGAATCTTTCGAACCTGTCAAACCTGTCGAACCGTCCGACGACTTTCCCGGCTCCGGTCCTCTCCGGTGCCGTGTTCGCCTCGCTCAAGGAGCATCCCGTGAAAAAACTGCGCCGTCTCGGGGGGGTAACGGCCGCGCTCGCCCTGGCGCTGACCGCGGCCGCCTGTGGAGACAGCAGCCCGAGCGCACCCACCCAACCGAGCACCGTGGTTCCCGAACTCCGGCCGGACCAGCAGGTCTCGATCACCTTTGAGAGCTACAACCTGGCGCAGGCCGGGCCGTGGACGGACACCTTCACCGATCTGATCAACAGGTTCCAGGCGGCCCACCCCAACATCAAGGTGACGGCCCAGAAGCCCGCGACCGCTACCGCGAGCAACTACGGGTCGTCCGCGGCCGCCAGCATCCAGCGCCAGATCGCGGCGGGCAACTCGCCCGACGTCGGCCAGCTGGTCTTCGGAGATCTCCGATACGCCGTCAAGGGACTGGGTGCCACCCCGCTCGACGACGTGGTCGGACGCGACGTCGTGCAGGCGAACTTCGGCGGCGCCCACCCGTTCGCGCCGGCCGCGCGCACCCTCGGTGACGTCGACGGCAAGACCTTCGGCGTACCGTTCGTGTTCTCCACACCGATCCTGTACTACAACGCCAGCCTGTTCACCCAGGCCGGCCTCGACCCGGCCAAGCCGCCGACCACCTGGGCGGAGGTGAAGACGTTCGCGCAGGCCATCAAGAGCAAGACCGGCAAGGACGGCGTCTACATCGACTGCCTCACCAAGAAGGCCGGTGACTGGTGCTACCAGTCCCTGGTCTACTCCAACGGCGGAACCGTGATCTCCAACGACCAGACCAGGTTCTCCTTCGCCGAGGCCCCCGCGGTCGAAGCCGTCAAGGTGGCCCAGGACCTGGTCCAGTCCGGCCTCAGCCCCAAGATCTCCCAGGAGCAGGCATACCCGGCGTTCGGACGCGGCGAGATAGGCATGATCCTGGAGACCAGCGCCGCCGAGGCGACCTTCCGCAAGGGCGCCACCACCACGAACCCCCAGTGGGACCTGCGGGCCGGACTCCAGCCGAGCTTCGACGGCAAGAAGGTGGAGCCGACCAACTCCGGGGCGGCGCTGTTGATGTTCGCCAAGGACCCGGCCAAGCAGCGGGCGGCCTGGGAGCTCATCAAGTTCCTGACCAGCGACGAGGGATACACGCAGATCACTAGTAAGATCGGCTACCTGCCGCTGCGCACGGGCCTGCTCGACGACCCGGCCGGCCTGAAGGACTGGGCGGCCAAGAACCCGCTGATCAAACCGAACATCGACCAGCTCGCCCGGCTCCACCCGGCGGCGTCGTTCCCCGGCGACAACTACGTCCAGATCAAGGACACCATCCTCGACGCCGTCGAGAAGGTCGTCTACAGCGGGGCCGACGCGCAGTCGACGCTGACCGCGGCCCAGGAGCAGGCGACCAAACTCCTGCCGAAGGGCTGACACCATGACGACCGTGACGTCGGTCCGGACGCCACGGCACACCCTGATCCAGCTCAGCGACACCCACATCGTGCCGGACGGGGAGTTGCTGTACGGCAGGGTGGACACACACGCGAACCTGGAGTCCGCGGCCCACGCGGTCGCGGACTCCGGGATTGCGGTGGCGGGCCTGCTGCTGACCGGAGACCTCACCGACGGTGGCTCCCCCGCCGCCTACCGGCGGTTGCGGGAGGTGGTCGAACCGCTCGCGCGCCAACTGCACGCCCCGGTCATCTACGCGATGGGCAACCACGACGAGCGGGCGGCGTTCCGCTCCGAGCTGCTGTCCGCCGAGCCGACGACCGAACCGTGTGACAGCGTCCACTGGATCTCGGGCCTGCGGATCGTGGTGCTCGACAGCACCACGCCGGGCCACGAGAGCGGCTACCTCACCGCCTCCCAGCTTGCGTGGCTACGCGACGAGCTCGCCCGACCGGCCCCGGACGGGACGGTGCTCGTCCTGCACCACCCGCCGATACCGTCGCCGATGCTCGTCGTCGAGCTGATGACACTGCGTGAGCCCGACCGGCTCGCGCAGGTCGTGGCGGGCAGCGACGTGCGGATCATCCTGTCCGGCCACGCCCATCACGCCAGCTGCGGCCTGCTCGCCGGCATCCCGGTCTGGGTGTCACCGGCCGCCGCGTTCGGCGCGGACCTGCTCTCGCCCGTGGGCCGGGCGCGCGCACTGCGCACATCGGCCTGCAGCCGTATCGACATCTACTCCGACACCGTGGTGGCCAGCGTCGTTCCGCTCGCTCCCACGGAAACACTCTTCGACAACGACGAGAGCGAAATGGCACGACACATCGACCGGACACCAACCACCGACCGGACGTCAGCCATCGACCAGGCACCGGTCATCGACCAGGCATCGGCCCGGCAGGGTCAAGCGGCGTGTTAGTAGAGCTCGCTCCCCTCGCGGCGCCCGCCGAGCACGTCGCGATCAAGGCGGCCCGGCCGCCGGTCCCGCGCCGGATGCTGCGGGCGCTGCCGCCCTTCCTCTACCTCGCCCCGGGACTCGGCTGCCTGATCGTATGGACCTACCGCCCCCTGGTCGAAGCCGTCCAGCTTTCCTTCTACCGGTGGAACCTGTTGCCGACCAGGCCGAAGGTCCCGGTCGGACTGGACAACTACCAGCAGGTTCTCGAGCTTCCCGCGCTCAGGCACTCGTTGTGGCTGACGGTGGCGACGATCGTGTGCCTGCTGCCCTTCTCGGTCGTCCTGCCAACGATCATTGCCCTGCTCACCCGCCAGGTACGCGGACGGGTCAACGTCCTCTACCGTGCCCTGGTGTTCGCGCCGGTACTGGTCCCGCCGATGGCCAGCGCGGCGATGTGGGTGTGGCTGCTGGACCCGCGGCACGGGCTGGTGGACCGCATGCTGGGCCAGCCGATCAACTGGCTGCACGAACGCGGTCCGGCCCAGCTCGCCATCATCGGCATCACCGGCTGGCACCTGCTCGGTTTCGCGGTTCTCGTCGTCACGGCGGGCCTGGCCAACATCAACGACGAGTACTCGGCGGCAGCCCAGCTCGACGGCGCGACCCGGCGGCAGATCACCCGATGGATCACACTGCCGCTGCTGTCACCGACCCTGGTCCTGCTGGCCCTCATGACCGTGCTGCTGTCAGGGCAGCTGACCTTCCCACTGATCGACGCGCTCACCCAGGGCGGCCCCGACGGCGCGACGACCAACGCCTACTACCTGCTCTGGGAGTACGGCTTCAAGAGCTTCAACGCGGGCCTGGCCTCCGCCGCCGGGCTGGCCTTCTTCCTGGGCTTCGGCCTGATCGCGCTCTTCCTCGTCTGGCTGTTCGAAAAACTGAGCTTCCACGACAACTGACCACCTGGCTCGCTGGTGACCTCCCGCGGTTGCCACGGTTACCGGGGTTGCCCACGAACCGGCTGACTCCCGATCAGGGCTACAAGGACTACAAACGCTGCAAAAACTACAAGGAGTGACTCATGGCCGTCTCCGCTTTGGACGCGCCGGCAGGCGACGCGGGTGCGCCGCCGCGTGAGGACCACGGCGGCGGGCCTCATGACGGCGGGCGCCACGGCCACGGACGTCGCGGCCACGGCGGGACCGGCGGGCCGATCAGCGGCCGGTCACCGGTGAGCTCGTTCGTCGGCCATGCCGTGCTGACGGTCCTGAGCCTTGCCTGCATCTTCCCGATCTGCTGGATGTACGCGACGTCGCTGCGCCGCCCCAGCGACATCTACAGCACGTCGGTCCTTCCCTGGCCGCTGTCGATCGGCAACTACCGGCACGCCGCGGACATGATCCCGATCGGGCAGATGCTGCTCAACACGTTCGTCGTGGCGTCGCTGACCGCGCTCGGGCAGCTGCTGACCGGGCTGCTCGCCGCGTACGCGTTCACCGCTTGGCGCTTCCGCGGGCAGCGGCTGCTCTACCTGCTGTTCGTGGGGACGTGGCTGGTGCCGTTCCAGGTGACGATGGTGTCCAACTACACGCTGCTGTTCCGGCTCGGCCTGCTGAACACGCTCGCCGGAGTGGTCATCCCGACGCTGTGCACCGCACTCGGTGTCCTGCTGCTGCGCCAGCACATGGAAAGCTTCCCCAGGGAGGTGCTGGAGGCGGCGCGCATCGACGGGCGGTCGTCGTGGTCGACGCTGTGGACCGTCGTCGTGCCCAATCTGCGGCCAGCGCTGGCCGCACTCGGCATCGTGCTGTTCATCAA
>NZ_CAAAFT010000334.1:0-9985 GCF_900634765.1 Candidatus Protofrankia californiensis
CCTCGTGCGCGCTGGACACCCGATAGACCACCGGCCAGGTCGGCCACGGGTTGGCCGCCGGCCGCGACCGCGGCGGCCGCGGCATGATCTCAAGCTGGTGCACGGAGCGGGCACCCTGGCGCAGCGCGGTACCCAGGCAGTCCGCGCCGGTGTCGCCACCGCCGATGATGACCACCCGCCGGCCGGCCGCGTTGATCGGGGACGCGGCGAGGTCACCCTGCTGGACCCGGTTCGAGGGCACCAGGTACTCCATGGCGAGGTGGATGCCGTCGAGGTCGCGGCCGGGGATGTTCAGGTCCCGGCCGATCGTCGAACCACCGGCGAGCACGACCGCGTCGTAGGAGGCGCGCAGCTCGTCCCCGGTTATGTCGACACCGACGTTGCAGGACGATATGAAGACCGTCCCCTCGGCTCGCATCTGGGCGAGCCGGCGGTCCAGGACGTGCTTTTCCATCTTGAACTCGGGGATGCCGTAGCGCAGCAGGCCGCCGATGCGGTCGGCCCGCTCGTACACGACGACGTTGTGACCGGCACGGGTGAGCTGCTGTGCCGCGGCGAGTCCCGCCGGACCCGACCCGACCACGGCAACCCGCTGGTCGGTGCGCACCGACGGCAGTACCGGGCGGACCGTACCGTCGGCCCACGCCCGATCGATGATCGACACTTCGACCTGCTTGATGGCCACCGGGTCGTCGGAGATACCCAGCACGCAGGCAGCCTCACACGGCGCCGGACACAGCCGTCCGGTGAACTCCGGGAAGTTGTTGGTGGCGTGCAGCCGTTCGATCGCCTCGTCCCAGTCGGCGCGGCGCACCAGGTCGTTCCACTCCGGGATGATGTTTCCCAGGGGACAGCCGTTGTGGCAGAACGGGATGCCGCAGTCCATGCACCGGGCGGCCTGGTCACGCAGGGAACCGACCGGGAACGGCTCGTAGACCTCTTTCCAGTCGGTGATGCGCACGTTGACGGGCCGGCGCCTGGGCTGCTCCCGGTGATGCTTGAGGAAGCCTGTCGGGTCAGCCATGCCGCTCCTGTCGGGTGATGGTGTTCGGTGGTGTTCGTCTGGCCGACCACCACCCGCTGGAGCACCGCCCGCGAGACGTTGTCGCGGGGACGGTGCTTGCCGGGGACGGTGTTCGACGTGGTTCACGGGGACGCTGTCGGGGACGTTGCCGCGAAGGACTCTGTTCGCTCGGGTGTTGCCTGCTGTGACGCCGCTCAGCCGCGGGCGGATGCCATGATCAGATCCTCGGCGGGCAGTCCGTCCTCCTCCGCCTTCTTCATAGCCGCCAGCACGCGCTTGTAATCCCGTGGCATCACCTTGACGAACCGGGTCTGCTCGTCCTCCCAGCGTCCGATCAGACCGGCCGCGACCGTGGAGCCGGTCTCCCGCCGGTGCCGGGCGATCAGTGCGAGCAGCAGCTCGCGGTCGTCCCCGTCGAGTGGTTCCACGTCGACCATCTCGGTGTTGATCCGCTGACGGACCGGCTTGTACAGGTAGGCGACGCCGCCGCTCATACCGGCGGCGAAGTTGCGTCCGGTAGCTCCGAGCACGACGACGGTGCCGCCGGTCATGTACTCGCACCCGTGGTCGCCGACACCTTCGACGACAGCGGTCGCGCCCGAATTGCGGACGCAGAACCGCTCCCCCACGATGCCGCGGAAGAACGCCTCGCCGGCGGTGGCACCGTAGAGCAGCACGTTGCCCGCGACGATGTTCTCCTCGGCGCGCAACGGCGCCTCCTTCGGCGGGAAGACGATGATCCGGCCGCCGGAGAGACCCTTGCCCGCGTAGTCGTTGGTGTCGCCTTCGAGGGTGAGCGTCACCCCGCGCGGCACGAACGCGCCGAAGCTCTGCCCGGCCGACCCGGTGAACCGCAGCGAGATCGTGTCGTCGGGCAGGCCCAGCGCGCCGTAACGCCTGGTCACCTCGTAGCCGAGCATGGTGCCGACCGTCCGGTTGACGTTGCGGATCGGCATCTCCAGCCACACCGGCCGGCCGTCTTCGAGTGCGTCCTCGCAGAGCTGGATCAGGGAGTTGTCCAGTGCCTTGTCCAGCCCGTGGTCCTGGGCGGTCGTGCAGTGCAGCGAGCCGCCGAAGGGCCGCTCCGGCGCGTGCAGCAACGGGGTGAGGTCCAGACCCGCTGCCTTCCAGTGGTCGACGGCGGCCCGCGCGTCCAGGATCTCGACGTGCCCGACGGCCTCCTGCAGGG
Source organism: Candidatus Protofrankia californiensis (assembly GCF_900634765.1). Taxonomy (NCBI): domain Bacteria; kingdom Bacillati; phylum Actinomycetota; class Actinomycetes; order Frankiales; family Frankiaceae; genus Protofrankia; species Candidatus Protofrankia californiensis. Next base: position 2,214 of record NZ_CAAAFT010000334.1, read on the forward strand.
TGCGGAAGCCCAGCGCCGCGAGGTACTCGCGTACCTCTTCGGCGATGAAGGTGAAGAACGCCTCCACGAACTCGGGCTTGCCGGTGAAGCGCTTGCGCAACACCGGGTTCTGCGTCGCCACGCCCACCGGGCAGGTGTCGAGGTGGCACACCCGCATCATCACGCAGCCGGCCACGACCAGCGGGGCGGTGGCGAACCCGAACTCCTCGGCGCCGAGAAGAGCGGCGACGACGACGTCACGGCCCGTCTTCATCTGGCCGTCGACCTGGACGACGATCCGGTCGCGCAGGCCGTTGAGCAGGAGGGTCTGCTGAGTCTCGGCCAGTCCCAGCTCCCAGGGGGCGCCCGCGTGCTTCAGCGACGTCAGCGGGGACGCGCCGGTGCCGCCGTCATGCCCGGAGATCAGCACGACGTCGGCGTGGGCCTTGGACACCCCGGCCGCGACCGTACCCACACCGACCTCGGCGACGAGCTTGACGTGCACCCGCGCCCGGGTGTTGGCGTTCTTCAGGTCGTGGATGAGCTGGGCGAGGTCCTCGATGGAGTAGATGTCGTGGTGCGGCGGCGGGGAGATCAGGCCCACGCCCGCCGTCGAGTGCCGGGTCCGCGCGATCCACGGGTAGACCTTGTGCGCGGGCAGCTGGCCGCCCTCACCCGGTTTGGCACCCTGCGCCATCTTGATCTGGATGTCGTCGGCGTTGGCGAGGTACTCGCTGGTCACCCCGAAACGTCCGCTGGCGACCTGCTTGATCGACGACCGGCGTAGGTCGCCGTTGGCGTCGGGGACGTAACGTTCGGCGTCCTCGCCGCCCTCGCCGGTGTTCGACTTCCCCCCGATCCGGTTCATCGCGATCGCGAGGGTCTCGTGCGCCTCGGCGCTGATCGAACCGTAGGACATCGCCCCGGTCGCGAACCGTTTGAGGATCTCCGACACCGGTTCGACCTGCTCGATCGGCACCGGCGGGCGCAGCCCTTCGCGAAGCTCGAACATGCCGCGCAGGGTGGCATTGTGCCTGGACAGCTCGTCGACGGTGGCGGTGTACTTCTTGAAGACCTCGTACTGGCGGCTGCGGGTGGCGTGCTGGAGCAGGAACACCGTCTCCGGGTTGAACAGGTGCACCTCGCCCTCGCGGCGCCACTGGTACTCCCCGCCGGTGTCCAGGTTGCGATGGGCGAGCTCGCTGGACAGCGCCGAGTACGCCCGGTGATGGCGGGCTGCGACCTCGTCCGCGATGACGTCGATGTCCACCCCGTCGAGCCGGGACGGCGTCCCGGTGAAATAGGTGTCGACGAGCTTCTGGGACAGGCCGATCGCCTCGAACAGCTGCGCGCCGGTGTAGCTGGTCACGGTGGAGACGCCCATCTTGGACATGACCTTGAGTACGCCCTTGCCCAGCGCCTTGATGAGGTTCTTCTGGGCCTGGTCACGGGTGATCCCGTCCAGCTCGCCGCTGTCGAGGATGTTGTCGATCGATTCGAACGCCAGGTACGGGTTCACCGCGGCCGCGCCGTAGCCGAGCAGCAGCGCGACGTGGTGGACTTCGCGGGCGTCACCGCACTCGACGATCAGACCGACCTTGGTACGGGTCTTCTCCCGGATCAGATGATGGTGGACGGCGGCGGTGAGCAGCAGGGAGGGGATCGGGGCCTTGTGCCGGTCGGAGTCGCGGTCGGACAGCACGACGATGCGGGCACCGTCGGCGATCGCCTCACTGACCCCGCGGCAGATCTCCCGCAGCCGTCCGGCGAGCGCCGCACCGCCACCGCCGACGTCGTACAGGCCACGGACGGTCACCGCCGCGAACCCGGGCATGTCGCCGTCGTCGTTGATACCGACGATCTTGGCGAGTTCGGTGTTGCTGATGACCGGGAACGGCAGGTGCACCAGGCGGCAGGACGCCGGCGATGGCGCGAGCAGGTTGCCTTCCGGCCCGAGCGTGCGGCCGAGACTGGTGACCATCTCCTCACGGATCGCGTCCAGCGGAGGGTTGGTGACCTGCGCGAAGAGCTGGGAGAAGTAGTCGAACAGCAGGCGCGGACGCTCCGAGAGCACCGCGACCGGGGTGTCGGTGCCCATCGACCCGATCGGCTCCGCGCCGGCGCGGGCCATCGGCGCGATGATGACCCGCAGCTCCTCCTCGGTGTACCCGAAGACCTGCTGGCGGCGGCGCACCGACTCGTGCCCGTAGATGACGTGCTCGCGTTCGGGCAGGTCGCCCAGGGCGATCACGCCGGCATGCAGCCACTCCTCGTACGGGGCGGCGGCGGCCAGCTCGGACTTGATCTCCTCGTCGTCGACGATCCGGCCCTGAGCGGTGTCGATCAGGAACATCTTCCCCGGCTGCAGCCGGCCTTTCTGCACCACCTTGTGCGCGGGAATGTCGAGGACACCGACCTCCGAGGCCATGACGACCAGGCCGTCGTCGGTCACCCAGTAACGGGACGGACGCAGTCCATTACGGTCGAGCACCGCGCCGATGACCGTACCGTCGGTGAAGGCGATCGACGCCGGGCCGTCCCACGGCTCCATCAGCGTCGAGTGGAACTGGTAGAAGGCCCGCCGGGCCGGGTCCATCTCGTCGTGGTTCTCCCACGCCTCCGGGATCATCATGAGGACCGCGTGCGGGAGGCTGCGCCCGGCCAGGTGGAGCAGTTCCAGGACCTCGTCGAAGCTGGCCGAGTCGCTGGCGCCGTCCGCGCAGATGGGGAAGATCCGGCTGAGGTCACCCGGGATCAGGTCGCTGGCGAGCAACGCCTCCCGGGCCTGCATCCAGTTACGGTTGCCGCGCACGGTGTTGATCTCACCGTTGTGGGCGACGAACCGGTAGGGGTGCGCCAGCGGCCAGCTCGGGAAGGTGTTGGTGGAGAACCGGCTGTGCACGAGGGCGATGGCGCTGGCGAACCGGGGGTCGTCCAGGTCGGGGAAGTACGCCGAGAGCTGGTGGGTGGTGAGCATGCCCTTGTAGACGATGGTGCGCACCGACAGGGAGGGGAAGTACACCCCGGCCTCCCGGCGGGCCCGCTTGCGCACGCAGAACGCCCGGCGCTCCAGGTCCAGCAGGTCGAAGGGCTGGTCGCCGACGCTGTCACCGGCGCTGTCGCCGGCACCGACGGCCCCGGGCAGGCCGAGGAAGATCTGCCGCATCCTCGGCTCGACATCCGCGGCGGCCCGGCCGACCATGTGGCTGACCACCGGCACCTCACGCCAGCCCAGGACCCGCAGGCCCTCCGCGCGGACGATCCGGCTGATCGCGCGGACCGCGTCGTCCCGGTCGCCTGCGACCTGCGGCAGAAACGCGGTACCCACCGCGTACCGGCCGGGTGGCGGCAGCGGGAAATCGACGACGTCACGCAGGAAGGCGTCGGGGACCTGCAGCAGGATGCCCGCACCGTCCCCGGTGTCCGGGTCGCACCCGGAAGCACCACGATGATCAAGGTTACGCAGCACGGTGAGGCCCTGTTCGACCAGTTCGTGACTACGCCGCCCACGAACATCGACGACGAACCCGACCCCGCAGGCATCGTGCTCGAACGTGGGGTCGTACAAACCTTGTGCGATCGACATCCGGCGGGTCCTGTCCGTCTTCAGGGGATCTCCAAGAGGCGGACGACGCTGTCCGGACGCGCCGCCGCGACAGGGAATGCCCCGGCCGGACGCAATAACGAGTGTGCCACGTGCGCACAGGATCCGCCGTGATCACGAACGGGACGGACCCGGATGTGGCCAACCGGGCACGCGATCGCGTTCCAGCACGACGGTGTGCCGACCACGACTTTCCGCCGATGCCGACCACGGCTTTTCCGCCGAGGGGACGAGCGACCCCGCGGTCAGTCGCGGACGGTGAACTCCGCACGCCGCGGTGCACCGCCCGCCTGCGCCGGGCCGGCTCCCCCGTCCAAGCCGCTGACCTCGACCGCCGCGTTCCCCTCGACCGGGCCGCGTGCCTCCGCCGTACTGCTCGCCTGCACCGGACCGGCCCCGGACGGCTGGATGTCCGCTTCACCACCCGGACTGGCCCCCGACGGTGGGGTGCCTGCTTCAGCCGGACCGGCCCCGGACACCCGGGCGCCTGCTTCACCCGGGTCGCCCCCGGACGGCGGACCGTCGGAGTCAGAGCCGGTGGCCGGTCCGGAATCGGTGCGGGTGGGCTCGGCGGGCAGCTGGGCAGCCACCGCGGGATCGACGGGGCGGCGCAGGAACACGAGGGCGGCCACCCCGGCGGTGAACACGACCAGGGACGTCCAGTCGTTGAGCCGCACTCCGAAGAACGTGTGTGCCTCGTCGATGCGCAGTGCCTCGATCCACGCCCGCCCGGCGGTGTAGAGCACCACGTAGAGCGCGAACAGCTTGCCCCGACCGAGCCTGCGGTGGCGGTCCAGCCACAGCAGGACGCCCGCCACCGCGACGTTCCACAGCGACTCGTACAGGAAGGTGGGATGGTAAAGCGACTCACCGGGAACACGCTGGTGCCCGGGATCTATCCGCAACGCCCAGGGCAGGTCGGTCGGACGCCCGTAGAGCTCCTGGTTGAACCAGTTCCCGAACCGCCCGATCGCCTGGGCCAGGACCAGGCCCGGGGCAACGGCGTCGGCGAACAGGCCGAAGCCGACCCCTCGCCGCCGGCAGGCAAGCCAGGCGCCCAGCGCCCCACCGGCGACCCCGCCCCAGATCCCCAGCCCACCGTGCCAGACCCGCAACACGTCGACCGGGTCTCCGTCGGCGCCGAAGTAGGCGTCCGGGCTCGTGACGACGTGGTAGATCCGCGCCCCGACGATGCCGAACGGAACAGCCCATCCGGCCACGTCGGTGGCGATATAGGCCGGCTGGCCGCGCGCGCGCAGCCGCTGCCCGGTGATCACGATCGCGACCGCGATGCCGATCAGGATCATAAGGGTGTAGGCCCTCAGCGGAACGGGACCTGCGTGCAGGACGCCCGTCGAGGGGCTGGGAATCGCGGCTAGGACCACACAGGCCAAGCTATACCGCCCGTAACCCGACCCCTCGCCGTGCTCCACGCCACCGGATACCACCGGACGCCACCGATAGTCGCAAGGACGGGGTTGGACGGTGGGAACTACACCCGTGGCATGGACGGTTCGGGCTGGCGTACCCCGGCGGCGAACCCGGTCACGATCCGTCGCAGCGCCGCGACGGCGGCCTGCGGATCCTCCCCCGCGCGTTCGGCGTCCAGCAGCGCCTTGACCAGGGCCGAGCCGACGATCACTCCGTCGGCGAATCCGGCGACCTCGGCCGCCTGACCGGGCGTGCTCACACCCAACCCGACGGCGACCGGCGTGTCGGTGACGGCCCGGACCCGCCGGGCCAGCTCGGCGGCCTGCTCACCCACGCGCGCCCGGGTGCCGGTCACGCCCATGAGCGACGCGGCGTAGACGAAACCCCTGCTGACCTCGGCGACGCGCGCCAGACGGGCGTCGGTCGAGCTCGGCGCGACCAGGAAGACCGGGTCGAGCTCGGCTTCGGCGGTGGCCGCAAGCCATGGACCGGCCTCCTCGGGAGGCAGGTCCGGCGTGATCACCCCGGCTCCGCCCGCAGCCGCGAGATCTCGAGCGAACGCGGTGACCCCGTACCGTTCGACCGGGTTCCAGTAGGTCATCACCAGCGCCGGTACGCCGGTCACGGCCACTGCCTCCACGGTACGCAGGACGTCACGGGTAGTGACTCCGCGGCGCAGTGCGGCGTCGGCCGCGGCCTGGATCACCGGACCGTCCATGGTCGGGTCGGAGTAGGGAAAGCCGACCTCGACGACGTCCACCCCGGCCTCGACGAGGGCCCGCATCGCCGTGATCGCACCGGCAACCGAGGGGAAGCCTGCCGGCAGGTAGCCGACCAGCACCGCCCGCCCGTCGAAGCGGGCCCTGGCAAAGGTCCGGCTCAACCGGCTGTGCTCACCCGAAGGACTTCGTTCACCCGAAAGACTTCGCACCCTGGTCCGTTCCGTCATCGGCGCCCGATTTCCGCCGTAAAGAGCTGGTTCAGCCTGATTCCCGCTGGCGACGGCCATCAGAGGAGATCGAACCACTTCGCCGCGGTGTCGACGTCCTTGTCGCCCCGCCCCGAGCAGTTCACGACGACGACGGCGTCCGGGCCGAGTTCCCGGGCGACATCGAACGCGGCGGCGAACGCATGCGCGCTCTCGATCGCTACCAGGATGCCCTCCAGTCGCGCCACCAGGCGCAGCGCGTCCATGGCGGCGCGGTCGTCGACCACCCGGTAGGTCGCCCGGCCCGTCTCGTGCAGCCAGGCGTGTTCGGGGCCGATACCCGGGTAGTCCAGCCCAGCCGAGATCGAGTGCGACACCTGCGTCTGCCCGTCTGCGTCCTGCAGGAGAAAGGTGCGCATGCCGTGCAGGACGCCGGGTGCGCCGCCGGCGATCGCGGCCGCGTGCCGGCCGGTGGCGAGCCCGTCTCCGCCGGCCTCGGTGCCGATCAGCCGGACCGAGGTGTCGTCGACGAACGGATGGAAGATCCCCATCGCGTTCGAGCCGCCACCGACGCAGGCCACCACCGCCTCAGGCAGCCGGCCGACCCGGTCGAGGACCTGCGCCCGCGCCTCCACCCCGATGACCCGCTGGAAGTCGCGGACCAGCATCGGGAACGGATGCGGCCCCATCACGGAGCCGATGCAGTAGTGGGTCGTGTCCACCGTGGCCACCCAGTCCCGCATGGCCTCGTTGATCGCGTCCTTGAGCGTGCGGCTGCCCGAGGCGACGGCGACGACCTCGGCGCCGAGCAGCCTCATCCGGGCGACGTTGAGGGCCTGGCGGGCGGTGTCCTCCTCCCCCATGTAGACCACGCAGTCCAGGCCGAGCAACGCACAGGCCGTGGCCGTGGCCACGCCGTGCTGGCCGGCGCCGGTCTCGGCGATCACCCGGGTCTTGCCCATCCGACGGGTGAGCAGGCACTGGCCGAGCACGTTGTTGATCTTATGGGAGCCGGTGTGGGCCAGATCCTCCCGTTTGAGCAGGATGCGGGCACCGCCCACATGCGCGGTCAGCCGGGTCGCGTCCGTGAGCGCGGTGGGCCGACCGGCATACGTCGCGAGCAGCCCGCCCAGCTCGGCGGCAAAGCCGGGATCGGCCCGCGCCTGCGCGGAGGCGTCGATCAGCTGATCCAGCGCGGCGAACAACGCCTCGGGAACGAAACGGCCACCGAAGCGCCCGAAGTGCCCGGCGCTGTCGGGCAGCGGGTTCACCGGCACGGCACCCGCGCTGGTGGACCCGGCGGTGGGGGTCGCGGCGGGGGTCATCGTGTCAACCTATCGTCCGGTGATGCTCTCCGTTCGGTGGCGCCGGTCAGCGACCAACCTTGGTGGCCGGATGCGCGCCAGCGGTGACCAGGTCCGCGACAGTCTGGCGGGGATCCGTCCCCGTCACCGCGGCCTCCCCCACCAGGACCGCTTCGGCTCCAGCCGCGGCGTAGGCGAGCAGATCGTGCGGCCCGCGCACACCGGATTCGGCGACCTTGGTCACCCCCGGCGGCAACAGCGGCGCCAGCCGGGCGAAGGTGTCGCGATCGACCTGCAGCGTCCGCAGGTCGCGTGCGTTGACACCGATCAGCCGGGCTCCGGCGTCGACCGCCCGCACGGCCTCCTGCTCGTCGTGCACCTCGACCAGGGCTGTCATGCCCAGCGACTCGACCCGCTCGAGCAGACCGACCAGGCGGGGCTGCTCCAGCGCCGCCACGATCAGTAGGACGATGTCGGCGCCGTGCGCCCGCGCCTCGAAGATCTGGTACGGGGAGACCACGAAATC
>NZ_CAAAFT010000334.1:10346-16028 GCF_900634765.1 Candidatus Protofrankia californiensis
CCAGCGCCGCCACGATCAGTAGGACGATGTCGGCGCCGTGCGCCCGCGCCTCGAAGATCTGGTACGGGGAGACCACGAAATCCTTGCGCAGCACGGGCACGTCCACCGCGACACGCACGGCGTCCAGATCGGCCAGCGACCCCCCGAACCGGTGCCGTTCGGTCAGGACGCTGATCGCCGCCGCGCCCGCCGCCTCGAACTGAGCCGCCAGCGCCGCCGGATCGGCGATCGTGGCGAGCTCGCCCTTCGACGGGGAACGGCGCTTGACCTCGGCAATCACAGCGACGGCCCGGGTACGCAGCACCGCCAGCGCGTCCCTGGGATCGGGGACGCGCTCGACGCGTCGCTTCAGCGCCGCCAGGGGAATCGCGGCCTCCCGTTCGGCGAGGTCCGCGCGCACCCCGTCAAGGATGTCGTCGAGAACGCTCATCGGCCGGCGCCCGCGGCTGTCTCAGCCATGGCGCCGATGTTAGGCCAGGCGTGATTGAGCGGCATCCGGCCCCCGCCAAAGGGCTCTCACTCTCACACCCGACGGTTGCCCGTCGGTTGACACAAGCTGAAAAGCAGTGAAACGAGGGAGCCGAAAAACCTTTGCACACCGGATACACCAGCTCCATCCCCACGTATCGTGGTTGTTCGTTCATTGTTCAACCAGAGGGACCGATGCCAACCGTAAGGTAGCCGATACTCGGCCGCCGGCCCGCTGGCGAGCAGCTGCGGGCCCGCCGGCGCAGCCATCGGCCCCCGCGCCGACCCGGCGCCGGGCAACCACCGCCCTCCCCGTGCCGACCCGACGCCAGGCAGCCGTGGCCGGGTCAGGGCGGGTCTCGTCAGGTCGGGTCGTCGCCGCGGTCGATGGCCTCCCAGGCGTCAACCGGCCGGGCCGCCGGAGTCCGGTAGCGGGCGGACAGCGCCGACCAGGTGTGCCCGCGCAATGCGACGAGTAACCCACCGAGCGCGAGGAGCACGCCTGCGCAGGTGGCCAGCCACGGCGCGAACGTGCGCCGCAGGTCCCGCAGATCGGCGGTGGCACCCGGGACAAGGTCGCGCACCTGCGAGGCGGCCCGCACCGCCGGCAGGGGATCGGCGGCGAGCCGGCCGGCGACGACCGCGATCGCCACACCGGCGAGCACGACCAGCGCACCGACGACCACCCGTCCCAACCGCCTGGTGGCGGCGATCGCCACGACACCGGCGAGCCCCACCAGACCCAGCCCGGCGAGGGCCGGGGCCAGGTCGGAGCCGGTCAGGCTCGCCGCCAGCGGCGCGGCGGCCGCCTCCTGCCCGTCCGCGGTCGTGGCGGCGACGCGTACCCGTACCCAGGTCGCCCCGGCGGTGAGCAGCACCAGGGCGGCGCCGAGCAGGCAGGCGGCCACCGCCGCGGCCATCTCCTGCCGCCCGCTGCCGCGGGCAGGCTGCCCGGCAACAACGGGCCGGTTCGCGTCCTCCCCGTTCGCTGATCGAACGCCGTTATCCAGCGACCTCCCAGGAGCCGCGGACGGCGCCCGGTGCGGTGGGCTCCCGCTCATGTCGGCGGACGCAGCGACTCTGCGATCTCGATCGCCCGCAGCACCGCCGCCGCCTTGGTGCGACTTTCGTTGTTCTCGGCCGCCGGGACGGAGTCGGCGACGATACCCGCGCCGGCCTGCACGTAGGCGACGCCGTCGCGGAGCACGGCCGTGCGGATGGCGATCGCGGTGTCCAGGTCACCGCCGAAGTCCAGGTAGCCGACCACCCCCCCGTACAGGCCCCGGCGGGTGGGTTCGAGCCCGTCGATGATCTCCATTGCGCGCACCTTCGGCGCACCGGTGAGGGTCCCGGCGGGAAACGTCGCCGTGAGGACGTCCACGGCCGAGCGGTCCTCGGCGACCTCACCGATCACCGTGGACACGATGTGCATGATCTGCGAGAACCGTTCGACGGCGGCGAACTCGACCACACGGACCGAACCCGGCGTGCAGACCCGTCCCAGGTCGTTGCGCACCAGGTCGACGAGCATCACGTGCTCGGCCCGTTCCTTGGGGTCGGCGAGCATCTGCGCGGCAAGCTCGGCGTCCGCCTCCGGGGTGGCGCCACGAGGGCGGCTACCGGCGATCGGGTGCAGCAGCGCACGCCGTCCCGTCACCGTCACGTGTGCCTCCGGCGAGGAGCCGACCACGTCATGGTCGTCGAAGCGGAGCAGGTACATGTAGGGACTCGGGTTGGACGCCCGGAGCACCCGGTAGATGTCCAGGGCGGCGGCCGTCGTCGGCCGCTCGAACCGCTGGGAGACCACGATCTGGAAGCACTCGCCGGCCCGGATCTCCTCGATGGCGGCTTCGACGGACGCCTCGAAACGCTCCGGTTCGGTCATCGACACGAAATCCGCGATCGACAGGTCCGCCGGCACCCCGGTGCTGGCCACGGTCGGCTCGGTCGACTTGCACAGACCGGCCGTCATGACCTCGAGCCGGTGCAGGGCGTCGTCGTAGGCCGCATCCAGATCACCGCCACCGCCAGTGAACACGTTGGCGATCAGCAGGCAGGAGCCGTCCCGGTGGTCGAACACGGCAAGGTCGGCCGTCAGCATCATCCGCAGCTCGGCCATGCCCAGATCGTCCACGGCGCCCGAGGGCAGCCGTTCCACCCGCCGGACGATGTCGTACGACAGGTAGCCCACCAGCCCGCCGGTCAGCGGTGGGGCGTCGGGAAGCCGGGGAGCGCGCAACGCCACCTGCGCCGCACGCAGGATCTCCAGCGGGTCACCGCCGGTGGGCAGCCCCGGCGGTGGGTCGCCGGCCACCCAGACCGCCGATCCGTCACGTTCGGTGAGAGTGGCCGCGGCCCGGACGCCCACGAACGAGTACCGCGACCACGCCCCGCCGTGTTCGGCGGACTCCAGCAGGAACGTTCCGGGGCCACCGGCGAGCTTGCGGTAGATCCCGACCGGGGTCTCGCCGTCGGCGAGCAGGCGGCGGGTCACCGCAACCACCGGGTATTCGGCGGCCAGCTCGTGGAACTGCGCGCGGCCGGGGTTGACCTCCCCTGTCGTCACAGCTGCGCTCCCCTCGCGGGTTCGGCGACGTCCGCATGCCGGGCATCGCGGGCTCGCAACGGATCGACGACGGTGACCGGCAGCGTCCGGCCGTCAAAACAGGTCCGGCTGCCGGTGTGACAAGCCGGCCCCAGCTGGTCGACCTGCACCAGGACGGTGTCCCCGTCGCAGTCCAGGGACACCGAGTGGACCAGCTGCAGGTTGCCGCTGGTGTCCCCTTTGACCCAGTACTCGCGACGGCTGCGACTCCAGTAGGTGGCGCGTCCGGTGGTGAGCGTACGGCGCAGGGCCTCGTCGTCCATCCAGCCGACCATCAGCACCTCACCGGTGTCGTACTGCTGGGCGACCGCCGGGAACAGGCCGGCGGCGTCACGTTTGAGCCGGCCGGCGATCGCGGGGTCCAGCCGGGGGGGATGGGCGGGCACGAGCCCATTGTGCCGCGCCCGGCGGCCCGGCATGCCCGGTGACCGGACGGTGCCGACATATCCGGTGACCAGACGGCACCGGCATGCCCGCTGACCGAGCCGTGCCCGCGCCGTCCGTCACGACCCGCCGACCCCGGCTGTCACGACCCGGTAACCCCGGCCGTCCACGAGGTGTGCAGACGCTGGTACACACCGGGGACCCCGACCAGCTCCGCGTGGGTGCCCTGCTGCACGATCCGGCCGGCGTCGACGACCACCACCATGTCCGCGGACTCGGCCGTGGACAGCCGGTGGGCGATCGTGACCGACGTCCGCCCGCGGGTCAGCTCGCCCAGCGCACGGGCCAGCCGCACCTCGGTCGCGGGGTCCACCGCCGACGTCGCCTCGTCGAGGACGAGCAGATCCGGGGCGGCGATCTGGGCGCGGGCGAGAGCCACCAGTTGACGCTCGCCCGCGGCCAGCGAGCTTCCGCGCTCACCGACCCGGGTCAGCACACCGTCGGCGAGCCCGGTGATCCAGTCGGCGAGCCCCAACGCCGCGAACGCGTCCATGACATCACTGTCAGTAGCATCCAGACGTCCGTAGCGGACGTTGTCGGCGATGCTCACGTCGAACAGGAACCCGTCCTGCGGGACCATCACGACCCGCCGGCGCAGCGAGGCGAACCGCACCCGGTCCAGGGGCACGCCCGCGAACAGCACCTGACCGGCGGTGGGATCCATCAGCCGGACGAGCAGTTTGGCGAGCGTGGTCTTGCCCGATCCGGTCTCGCCGACCACCGCGACCCGGCTGCCAGGCGCGATCCGCAGGTCGACGGCATGCAGGACGAGCGGGCCTCCCGGATAGGCGAACGAGACCCCGTCGAAGCACACCGTGAGCGGCCCACGGGGCAGATCCCGCCCGCCCGGACCCGGGTCGGGCACGTCCTGTGGGGTGTCCAGCACGTCCAGGACGCGGCGCAGGCCGGCGAACGCGTTGGCTCCCTCGTTGAGCATCTCGGTCAGGGTCTGCAGCGGCACCACGAACAACGTCACCAGGAACAGGAAGGCCACCAACTTCCCGGCGCTGACGTGGCCGCCCACCCCGAGCAGCACCCCGGCGACCACCACGGCGCCGGTGGCACCCGCCGCCACCAGCTCCCCGGCGGAGAAGACCGTGGCGACCAGGCGCTGCGCGGCCGTCTGCGCCGAACGGTAACGGTCCACAGAGGTGTCCACGCGCGTCGCCGTACGTGCCTGGACACCGTAGGCGCGCACCACCGCCGCGCCGACCACCGACTCCGAGATCGCACCGAGCATGTCCCCGACCCGTTCCCGGACGGTCAGGTACTGCCGGGTCAGCCGCGGCTGGAACCGCCGCACGACAACAGCCATCGGGATGAAACAGGCGTAGACGACGACGGTCAGAGGCCAGGAGTAAACCGCCATGAGCACGGTCGCGATCAGCATCTGCCCGGTGGACAGCAGCAGGACCATGCCGCCGAACTGCAGGAACTGCGACATCTGGTCGACGTCGCTGGTGACCCGGGAGGTGACCGCCCCGCGCCGCTGCTCCGACTGGGTCAGCATGGACAGGTCGTGGATGTGCCTGAACGCCCGTATCCGCATGGTCACCAGGACTGCCTCCGACATCCGGTACAACCGGACGTTCATCCGGTAGGCCGCCAACGCCGCCACCATGATCGCCACGGCCGCGCCCACCACCGCGTGGCGCACCACGGACAGGTCCGGCCGGCCGTCCAGCAGGCCACGGTCGACGGTCTGCTGGACGGCGATCGGGATCACGACCCGTCCCGCGGTCGCGACGGCGGCAAGGGCCAGCGTCACAGGCAGGCCCGCGGTGAACTCCGGCGCGAGCCGGCGGATCCGGCGCAATGTGGCCCACAACGGCTCCCGGGGCCGTACCGGGACCGGCGCCAGGCCACCGCCACCGCCACCGCCACCGCCGCGGGGCGTGGGCACGGCGGCGGTGCTCATCGCACCAGCCCGGCGTCCTCGGCGGGGCTGCCGTCCACGCCTGTCGGGCTGTATGTGGGGCCTGTCGGGCCGCACGCGGCGCCCGTCGGGTCGTACGCGGAGAGCAACGCCGCATACCCGGGCGAGGTGACCATCAGCTCACGGTGGGTCCCGTGCCCGGCGACCCGCCCCCGTTCCAGGTAGACGACGTCGTCGGCCAGCTCTATCGTTGCCCGCCGGTGCGCGACGACGACCACCGTGGACGCAC
>NZ_CAAAFT010000335.1:0-3745 GCF_900634765.1 Candidatus Protofrankia californiensis
GCGTCACATGCCCGCCGGAATCGTAACCCGACGCAATCATCGCCCGGCGGGCAATGTCCGGTCCATGAGTGTTCACCGCGTACAGTGGCTACCGCGTACGGCGGCTACCGCATCGTCCACCGGCGAGATGTCCGGCAAACAGCCACGAGCTGACGTGCGTTCAGCGAACTGGTGCTGACATGCGTTCAGCGAACCGGTACAGCGGCGGCGCGCAGCGCGTCCTTGACCGCACCGATACGCAGGTCACCGAAGTGGAAAACGCTCGCGGCGAGTACCGCGTCGGCCCCCGCGGCAACCGCCGGGGAGAAGTCCGCCAAGGATCCCGCCCCGCCGCTGGCGATGACGGGGACGTCCACGACCGCGCGGACCGCGGCGATCATCTCCAGGTCGTAGCCGTTCCGGGTCCCGTCGGCGTCCATCGAGTTGAGCAGGATCTCTCCGGCGCCGAGCTCCACCGCCCGCGCCGCCCAGGCGACCGCGTCGATGCCCGTCCCGGTGCGGCCCCCATGGGTCGTCACCTCGAACCGGGGCCCGCCGGATTCCGGGGTGCGGGTCCGGCGGGCGTCCACCGACAGCACGATGCACTGGCTGCCGAACCGCAGCGCGCATTCACGGACCAGTTCCGGACGGGCGACCGCGGCGGTGTTGATGCCGACCTTGTCGGCGCCGGCCCGCAACAACCGGTCGACATCGCCGATCGTGCGTACACCGCCACCAACCGTCAGTGGAATGAAAACCTGTTCGGCGGTACGCCGCACCACGTCATACGTGGTCTCACGGTTTGCGCTGGACGCGGTGATATCGAGGAAAGTCAGTTCGTCGGCGCCCTCGGCGTCGTACAGCTTCGCCATCTCCACCGGATCGCCGGCATCCCGCAGGTCGGTGAAGTTCACGCCCTTGACCACCCGGCCGGCGTCGACGTCCAGACACGGGATCACCCGGACGGCAACGGTCACCGGATGTGCGCGGGCTGGCCGGAGGCGACGGCCAGCGCCTCGGGCAGGGTGAACGCCCCCGCGTAGAGCGCCTTGCCGACGATGACACCCTCGACGCCCGCCACGCCCGCGATGGCCGCCAGATCGTCCAGCGACGACACCCCACCGCTGGCGACCACCGGCCGGGACGTGGCAGCGGTGACGGTACGCAGCAGGTCGAGGTTCGGCCCGGTGAGAGTGCCGTCCCGGTGGACGTCGGTGACCACATAGCGGGCGCAGCCGTCGGCGTCCAGACGGGCGAGGACGTCGAACAACTCACCGCCGTCACGGGTCCAGCCGCGGGCGGACAGGGTGGTGCCGCGGACGTCGAGGCCGACGGCGATCCGGTCGGCGACCCGGTCGATCGCCGCGCGCACCCAGTCGGGGTTCTCCAGCGCGGCCGTGCCGATATTCACCCGGGCCGCGCCGGTCGCCAGCGCCGCGTCCAGGGAGTCGTCGTCGCGGATCCCGCCGGAGAGCTCCACGGCCACGTCGACCGACCGCACCACCTCGGCGATCAGGTCGCGGTTCGAGCCCCGGCCGAAAGCCGCGTCGAGGTCGACGAGGTGGATCCACTCGGCGCCGTCCCGCTGCCAGGCCAACGCGGCCTCGCGGGGGTCGCCGTAGGAGGTCTCGGAACCGGCCTTGCCCTGGACGAGCCGGACGGCACGGCCGTCGGCGACGTCCACGGCAGGCAGGAGGATCAGTGCCACACCGCACACCCTACGGGTCACCCGGCCGGCTACGACAGCACAGCCACGAGATCCAGGTCGATCGCCTGGTGACGGGCGACCGCGGCCTTGCCCTTGCTGACGCCGAACTCGTGCCGGTCGGTCCGCGTGACGGCCTGGAAGCGCACCTCACCGTTGGTCGGTTCGGCTGCCGTGATGGTCAGCTCCACCGGACGGGAAACACGGTGCACCGTCAGGATGCCGAAAAGGGTCCAAGTATCCGAGATTTCCACGAGCCGTTCAGAGATGAACGTGATGTCCGGATACGTCTCGACGTCCATGAAGTCCGCTGCCCGCAGGTGCTTGTCTCGGGTGCGATTGGAGGTGTCCAGGCTGGTCGCGTCGATCACGACACGCACGGTGGACTTCTCGACCGGATCGGCGACGACGACCGAGCCCTCACGAACGGCCAGGGTACCGACCACCTTGAGCAGGCCGAACATCCCGCGTGTGGTGAAACGCACGGTGGACCGGGCCGAATCGATACGGTACGTGCCCGTACGGGGCGCTGCCACTCCCCGCGAGAACACTGTCCGTTCTGCCATGATCTTCCTCCTTGACCGAGCTCAGCCTTTGCCGAGCGGTGCCGGACCGGCAAAATCGGGGTGATAACACCGAATTCGCTGCGAACCGTTCCCGCCTGATGTCCGGAACGGTTCGCCGAAAACGCTGAAAACACAGCGGCGGTCCCAGCCGCAGCCGCTGGGAGCAGCCTCCCGCAGCCCGGACGGTGCGCGCATCCTCACCCGCAAGATATAGCGACAGCGGCCTCGTCGGGAAGCTTCAGCCCGCGGAGCCCGTCCACCGGCGATCTGGGATCCGGGCCTCCCGGATCTCACCAGATCGGCTTCCGGACCCCGAGCGTGAGAGAAACATGATCGCGCCGCCTTTGGCCCTGCTGTCCGAGTCCCGGCTCATGTCCGAGTCTCAGCTCACCAAGGCAAGGTCATACGCGAGCGCGGTGGCAGCGATCCACCCATCATCGACCTTCATCCAGCGGGCGGAGCCACGTAAGCTCCGTCCGAAGCCGAACCCACACCTGGACTGTGCCGTCGTCGATCGGCAGCGGGCCGAGGTCCAAGGGACCGCGCCCGGGGTCGGGCGTAAGGCAGCGGCGGCGCTATGATCATCAGCTGTGACCACTGCGTTCCCACCGCCGGCATCCACGCCGGACGGCCAGGCCGGCGCGGCCGTCCAGCCTGCGAATGCGAGGCTCGTCATTGAGAACGCGGAGCCCGCCATCGAGATGGACAGCGTCGGGAAAACCTTCGTTCTGCGCCGCAGGGCCGGCCGGTTGCGCCGTGAACGGGTGGACGTTCCCGCCGTGGCAGACCTGACCTTCCGTATCAACGCCGGGGAGATGGTCGGCTATCTGGGGCCGAACGGCGCCGGGAAATCCACGACCATCAAGATGCTGATCGGGATTCTGGTGCCCAGCGCCGGACGCATCCGCGTCTGCGGCCTTGATCCATCCCACCAGCGCATGGAACTGGCACGTCGCTTGGGGGTGGTCTTCGGACAGCGAACGACATTGTGGTGGGATCTGCCGTTACGGGACAGCTTCGACCTCCTCCGTCATATTTATCGAATACCACCGGACAGATTCCGCGAGAACCTCGACCATTTCGTCGACCTGTTGCAGCTGGCCCCCTTCCTCGAAACTCCCGTCCGGCAGCTTTCACTCGGCCAGCGCATGCGCGGCGATCTCACGGCCGTGCTGCTGCACGACCCCGAGATCGTGTATCTGGACGAGCCGACGATCGGTCTCGACGTCGTCTCCAAGGCCGCCGTACGCGGATTCCTCGCCGCACTCAACCGTGAACGCGGGACCACCATTGTGCTCACCACCCACGACATGACCGACATCGAGCAGCTGTGCCCGCGGGTACTCGTCATCGACCACGGCCGGCTGGGCTTCGACGGAGGGCTGCACGACCTGCGTACCCAGATCGGCGGAGAACGCATCCTGGTCGTCGACCTGGCCGAACCGCACCCGCCGATCGACGTGGCCGGTACCCGGGTGGTCAGGGTGGACGGACC
>NZ_CAAAFT010000336.1:0-10448 GCF_900634765.1 Candidatus Protofrankia californiensis
CCCCGGCCCCCGGCCTGCCCGACCCGCTGTGGATCCCGACCGGCTGGCGTCTACCCCGCTGACACCGCTCGAGGGCCGGTCAGATGTCGTCTGACCGGCCGCCTTCATACTCACGGCGGGCGGTATCGAAATCCGGGCCGTACCAGTCACCACCGACATAACGCAACGCCGGATCATCCGCGTCCACGACACCATGCTCACCGAACATCTCGTCGGCGAACACCTCGGCATCGTCCCGCGGCTCATAACCCAGCCTGCGAGCCTCCACCAGACTAAGCTGACCACGGGTATTCCCCGACACCCCCCACGCCAACCGAAACCCGGGCGACGGAACAGTCAAACACGCCTCGAACAGCCGGCCACAATCATCGGGCGACAACCAGCGGGGGAAGGTGCGGCGCCAAGGTCTGCTGAAACAGACACCGATACGTACACAGATGACGTCCATGCCGTATCGGTCGGCGTAGAGGCTACCGATCGCTTCACCGGCGACTTTCCCAACGCCGTAGTTGCTGTCGGGCCGAGGATACTGGAAGTCCGGAACCTCAGCGTCCCGCGGAACCGGTGCGTAGCCGGCGGCATGGGCACTGCTGGCGAAGACGATCCGCGGCACATTGCTCCGACGGGCGGCCTCGAACACGGTGTACGTGCCGCCGATGTTCACCTCCATAATCTCCTGCCAGGACGCTTCCCGACTGTTACCAGCGAGATGGATGACGGCGTCGACGTCCCGGCATGCCCGTTCCATGACATCCATATCCGCGATCGAACCCTGGATGAGTTCGACTTCTTCTCCCGTGGCGGCGGGGGGTAGCTCGGCGATATCGAGCAGCCGTAGTGTCCGGCCTGGACGAGCGAGCCGTGAACGGAGGCGATGCCCAATGTTTCCAGCCGCTCCAGTGATCAGAACACGGGTCGCAGAACCGTGATCAGATCGGGATGTCATGCGGCGCGGCCTTCGTAAGGACGTATCCGGAAGATGGCCTCAAACACGCTTGCCGTATTCATACGCGTGGCGTTTTTCATCGAGCCTTCTACGGAACTGCCGTACCGATTCCTCGGTCGCCCACTCGGTCAAAGCCTGCTCAAGCCGGTCGATAATGCGGCGATGTGGCGTGGTAAGTGTGCTGTTCAGAGACTGGCTGCCGAAATGGACGGCGGCATCAATCTGTCCGGTCTGGGCGTATGCCAAGCCGAGCAGGGCCATACCTGCGCCGTGACCGTAGCCACCGACACCACGGCGGTTCGCAGTAGTCGTTGTCAGCAGCGGTTCCAGGAGCGCAATGGCCTGGACTGCCTGCCCGAGATCTACCAGGCAGGCAGCTCGCTGCCCACGGTAATGATCATAATTGTGGGTACGTGCCCAGTAGATCTGGTCGTCACCGGCAGCGTCCCGCGTACCCAGCAGATCGACAGCACGGTCCAGACGCGCCTCGCAGGCTGACGCATTCCCCAACGCGGCGTGGGCTTCGGCCTCATACTGCGCGGCCAGCGACGCGAGGCCGGGCGGTAGTGGCCACGGACCGTCCTGGGCAGTTGCGGCCAGATCAGCCGCCTCTGCGTGCTGACCGTTCCAGAAGGCGATGCTGGACCGGCGGATCATTGTAAAAGTGACGATCTGGTAGCTGCCGCCCTCCTGCGCCAACGCGCTGGCCTTCTCCGTCCACAGCACCGAAGTTCTGCTGTTTCCAAGCTCCTGATGCAGCCAACCGGCGTATTCGGCGTACTCGGCCTGCACCGAGCGAAGAGCACGACGGACCGACCCCCGGGCGTCACGGGCGAACCGGTCAAGTACCCCGATCTGTTGCACCACGGAGCCGACACGAGGCGCCGGGTCCAGCACGAAATCGTGGGTTTTGTGCAGCTCCAACGCCTTTCCGAAATAGGCCGCAACCCGCGTGTCACTGGCCTGCGGCCGCTCCAGAGCCCGCGCCAGCCGATCAAGGTCGTCGGGGTCGAACACGCCAGCGGCAAGCGCCACCGGCGTCATGCCACCGGTGGCCAGGAACACCCGCCGGGTCACCCTCACATACGCGACGGTACCCGTGCCGGTCACGTACGGCACGAACACGACATCACCCGCCAGGACGGGGGCGAACGTGCCCGCGGCCAGCTCCAGCAGGGCTTCCCGTTCCCGCTTGGCCTCCCGCCGGGCATCGCGCCGCTCGGCGTCGGCGAAGTCCCACAGGCGGCCGAACAGCCCGTCGGTGGTCCCGAGGGCATCAGCGGTCTCAGCGAACTGACGGTCCTCGGGAAGCCGCTCACCGCGCTCCACCCGGGCGAGATAGCCGACGTCCACCCGCCGCCCAGCCCGCTCGAAGCATTCGCACAGCCGCGCCAGCGACAGCCCCTGACGCTCCCGCCAGCGCCGCAACTCCGCGCCGAACAGATGCGCGGCCGAGGCGTTCGGCGTCAGCTCCCGCGGCTCCTGACCCACCCAACGCCCCCTTCGCCACATCATCTTGAATCCGGCACCGACCAGTTCCTTGCACACGGCCTCCCGCGGTCGGCGGGAACCTCCGGGGGATCGGACAGCCCGACCTGTCAGGCAGCGTACCGCTATGTCACTCTCTGCCATCTTTTCTGGCAGCGTAGTACGTCGGCCAGCCATACCCTTGGCGGTCTCAGCACGCACCCCCGCGCCGTTCGGGCCAGGGCTTGCGGCCGTCCGGACAGAATCCGTGCCAGCGCGCCATAAGGCAAAACGTCCTTCAACACTCCACCGAACATTCCCGGCGGGCGAGACCGCGCAGGTCAGCCGATATGTGCTGTGGGCTTGTTCTGGAAATAATGGGCGATCCTCAAGCGTATGGAAGAATGGATATTCAGGCCGTCGAGCTCCTCGGCCGCTACAAATCGAGCATCCCGCGCCTCGCTGCCGTCCGCGAGAAGCGACCCCCCGGTGACCCGCGTCTCGAAACACACGGCGAACTGCTGGCGTACTTCGCCGTCGTCGTATGCGATAACGTGCCGAGGGTCCGTGTAGATTCCGATGATCTTCACGACCTCGACGTCCAGACCGGTCTCCTCCTTCACTTCCCGTACGGCCGACCCGGCCAAGTGCTCACCAATATCCATCTGGCCGCCGGGCAAGGCCCACCTGCCGTTGTCCGACCGGCGAATGAGCAGTACGCGACCTTCGCCATCGGGGACGATCGCTGTCGCAGCCGGCACTATCGAGTTCGGCTTCGGTGCGCGAGGGTCGCTATAGTAGTCCGTCCTGGCCACTATCTTCACCTTCTTGGGATGGGCTCACGGCGCCTGTACCGGTCTGGATTGCTGCCATACCTTGTCAAGACTGGTCATGTAGTGATCGAACAGGCGACCGCCGGGAACCCGTCGGATGTGGAGGACCGGGGACTGCGCCGCAGGTGATCCATAGACATGGGTATTAGCCATAATCGTGTCATCGAATCGAAATATAGAGGTATACAGAGTGGTGTCATGCAGGTTTATGTGGACCCCGGGCCGGCTGATTGCCATCTGAAGATGCGTGAGGCTGAGTCGTATTCGCGCAGAGACACCGTCGAACACGCCTTCCTCCATACCCCGTCTCGCGATGGCATCTGCGTCTGGATCGCCGAGGAGTAAACGTACACGCACCCCCTCACCTGCCTTCTCGGCGAGTTTTCTGGCGATATCCGGGGTGCCGTCAGTCAGGAACAATCCGGCATACACAAGAATATCAATGGAATCCTTCACCTCGTCCAGCAGCGAGGACCACAGGCTCGACGGAACCGCTCCCCTGTGCGGGTAGAGTGCTACGAACTCGGCCAGGCTCGCCGACCTGCTACGCGAGTCATCGAGGAGCGCGGGCCACAGGTAGAGCTCGTCGACTCCGAGCAGATTTGCCGTAGCATACCTATGGGCTCGATGTGGCATTCTATCCTTCGCGATCCAGCGATCAACAGTTTTGGGGTCGACCTCGACGATCTCCGCGATGCGCTCGATCGACAAACCCGCGTTCGCGATGCAGGCCCGCAACCGCTCGTTCGGCACAGCAAAGCCTCCTCGGACGCCAGGACGTTTTGGGACGTTATCAGGATAGCTCAAACGTCCACACACGTCCCCGTCGAGTGGTGTCCACGTCCTGCCCTCAGCGGCACTCTGCACTTCGTGCACCCCAGAACACGCCCGCGTGTCCAGCGCGCCCGACTTCAGGCACCGTCCACATCGGGGAAGCGCCGTAAGAGGACGAAGACGCCGGATCAGGCGCTCGACTACGGCATCGAGACTGCGGGCCGGAGAGCGTGCCGGCCCACCTGGTGCCACGTTGGATGTGGCCACGTCCGGCCGGCCACATCCAACCCCTTCCTCGGCCCCACCCGCGTCGGCTATGAAATCACGGGGATGCGCAAGCGGCTTGACACATCCGGTCTCGCATACATGGAAACGATCGAGACGTTCAATACAGCACGAGGAAGACAGTGACGGAGGGCGGGATGGCAACGTTCGTGAGAACAAGCGGCTGCGCCGCCGATGAAATCACCATGGCCACCGCGCACCCGGCGCGGATGTACGATTATCTCCTGGGTGGTAAGGACAACTATCCAGCAGACCGCATCGTGGCGGAACAGGTGTTGCGGGCCGCTCCCGAAGCCCGGCTGATGGCCCGGGAGAACCGACGCTTCCTCCACCGTGCCGTCCGGTTCCTCGTCGCGGAGGCCGGCATCCGGCAGATCATCGACATCGGCACCGGCATCCCGGCCGCGGACAACGTCCACCAGACCGCCCAGAAAGTCACACCGGACGTCCGGGTCGTCTACGTCGACAACGATCCCCTCGTCCACGCGCACGCCAACGCGCTGCTGACCGGCACCGGCCGGACCGCGGCTGTGCTGGCGGACCTGCGGGAACCACACAAGATCCTGGACCATCCTCGCGTCCGGCATCTGATCGACTTCACCGAGCCCGTGGCCCTGCTCCTCGTGGCCGTTGTGCACTTCATCCGCGATGAGGAGGACCCCGCCGGCATCGTGCGGACACTGCTCGACGCGCTGCCTGTGGGCAGCTATCTGGCGCTGTCACACGCCACGGGCGACCTGCGGCCCATAACAGCGGCCCAGGTCACCGAAGCCTACGACGCCGCTACCTCACCCCTCACCGTACGCAGCCATTCCGCCATCGCCGTGTTCTTCAACGGCTGCGACCTGGTGGACCCGGGTCTCGTACAGGTGCCGACATGGCAGCCGGACGGTAAACGTCCGAAAGGATACCGTAACATCTGGATTTATGGTGGAGTGGGTAAGAGAATATAATTCCATTATTTTTATTCCTCCCAAACTATCCAGGTCGCATAAGATCGATCGCCATTTGTTGCCGCTTCCCGTCCACATGTGTCGCCAGCCCGGCTGTTGACGCCCACCCCTACCAGATGGATCTCTGTCCATGGCCTTGCCAGAGAAGATGAACGGTTTCGATGTCAGAAAAGCAGGCCAGCCTTCCAACGCGTCCTTCCGCCAACCAGAACGGCAGCGAGGGGTTAGCGCGTTCGCGGCCATCGCGCGACGCAGCCCCGCATCCGCCGACGTCGTAGAAGTGGTTTTCTCGCGGTGACTCGTCTCACCGCCGTCATGACGGACGGCCCCTGCGAACCGGACGGGGTCACCAGTCTGCGGTGGGCGGCAGCGGGAAACGCTGCCGCCCTCGGTCAAGCCGCTGCCGCGTTCTGCCGCCGCAATGGCCGTGACGCGCTGCCTAATCCTCACCGGATGTATAGCTGGGCGCGGGCCTGGGTGACCACACCAGCTCTGCTGCAGGTGGTCACAAAGATGATCGGGCCGGATGTTGCGGTCGAGAGTAGCTTGATGCTTGTCAAGCGGCCCGAGATTTCGTACGTGGTGCCAGCACATCAGGATGGCATCAACGACCAGGTGGTTCTCGACCCGGCCCGGTCCGTAGCGGTGTGGCTGGCGCTCAGCGACGCCGACGAGGCTGCCGGCTGCCTGCAGGTCGCGGCAGGTTCACACCGGGCCGGCTACAAGTCCTACCGACGTGAGACGGTAGGCGGTAGCACGCACCTCGCTGTGAAAGATCCCGCGCACCTCGTCTTCACCAAGTTTCCTGTCACGGCGGGGATGGCGATAGCCCTCGATGTCCGTACCGTCCACCGCTCCGCAGCGAACCGTAGCACCGGCCCCCGGATCGCTTTGAACGTCCGCTACGTCGCCCCCGGTGCGGTGCACCCCCGCCGTCGTGAACCCCCACCGGCGCTCGATGTGATCTGCGGTAATGGTTGGCCGTCCCCACCTATCCCGCGACAAGGCCGCGCGTGACGACCAGGCTGTGGACCGGCTACCCCGAGACTCCGCCATCCAGATCGTGAGAGCCTCCAGCGGTAAGCCGCACCCACGGATGCCCACGAACTACTTCCCGCTCCGGTCCGGCCGAGATCGACAGCGGAAGCGAGCAAGCACCTGTAGCTGCGGCTGACCCAGCCTGACACAAAATATGATCTTCTGCTTTTCCCAACTTCGAACGCATCACCACGGAAGCCGTAGAGCAACAGATGAACAATTTTCTCGCGACAACTGGCGTGGCTGGCATGCCAGCGTAAGTGCCTTCATATGGAAGTCTGATTACTCTCCGTATCCATTCTACGTGTGGGATGGCCTGTAGGGCGCCGCGGCCATCGGGTGTGACGGCAGTCCTGGCCCGATGGTCGATCATGCTCTTCAGCATCGGGGTCGGCGAACACCCAGGCTGCCGAGATGGCGAGAGTGTGATCGTCAATGACGTACCGCGTGCCCCGCACGTCCGAAAACCGCTGCTCATGTCATTGGAATCAAGGTAGATCGGGCTAAGGTGCTGCCCGGTCGGCATCGTGGCGGTCGACGCCGACCGGGCCGGCAATCTACTCCGATGGGCGCTTCGGGCGCAGAGCACCCCGAATGCCGATATCGGCTACTGTCCGACCCCAAGAGCGTCTATTCAATACGGAGAGTAACAGATCACGGATCTCCTCGTGGTCGCTGCATCGATCGCATCGATCTTTTGAGTCGTGTTTATGATTTTCATCACGCTTGATGTCGCCCCTGTCACGACGCTAACTCTTGTCTGATACGCGCCGAGATGACGGGTCGATCCCGATGAATGACAGGTCAGTAAGCCGTGCAAGCCGCCGGGTCGCGGCCTGCACGGCTTGCATGCTCTGCGCGGCGATCCTGCTCGCGGGTTGCGGCGGCGGCGGGGCGGCTGGCCCGGCTCAGCCCAGGACGATAACGAGCGCCGCGACCCCTGTAGCGGCACCGAACACCGTCGTGTCACTGCCCCCTGCCCAGGCTGCCGCACGGGACGCGCTCACGGCCTATCACGGCATGTGGGAAGACTGGATCGCCATGGCCGCGACCGGCGACTACCAGAATCCCCGGCTCACCCAGCACGCGAGCGGCGAGGCTCTTTCTCTGATATACAGATCTGTCTATGCAAATAAGCGTGATGGTCTCGTGGCCCGTGGGAGACCGACGTTCTCCGGGAGTATCTCCGCCGCAGAGCCGGCCGACAATCCTGGCCGCATCACTATCAAAGACTGTTCCGATGGCAGCCGCTGGTTGAATTATACACTCGATGGAAAACTTCATGACACCGAGCCCGGTGGCCGACATTTCGTTCAGGCTCTCGTCGTGAAGAAGGCCGGCGACTGGAAGGTCGATGTCCTTGTCATTCAGGCGATCGGCACATGCTGAGAACAGCCGGCCGCGTCGCCGTCCTCAGTTCTGCGGTTCTGATCGTACTTGCTCTCGCAGGAACGGCGGAAGCCAGCGAGGTCTATGGGAATGCTGTCTGCTCACGGCAAACCGTAGGCTGTGATGTCTGGGCCGGAGTGGACGTGACCGGTCGGGCTCGAGCCCAGGAAGCACCTTCTCTGCGCGTGGCAACACCGGAAAGAAAATCCAACACCTGCACCCTGCCGGGCGGGACTAAAACCGTTCCCTGTGTGGATCCGGAATACGGTTGGCTGGGGAGCGATGGCTGTTACTACCGGCCCGCTCGGGATTTCACTCCGACGCCTGTGGTGCAGGCTGCGGAGGCCACGCTGGGAGTTGCCGGGTCGTGGTACGACCAGAGTTGTCTGGGTATTGGTGGTACCGGCGGTGGTGTGGTGTGGCGGCCGGATGCGGACATGGCGGCGGTGGTGCCGCCGTCACCGCCGATGCTGGCGCAGCGGGCGGCGAATCGGTTGAGGCTGCCGGAGCCTCGTATCGGTGTTTCTCCGTCCGCTGATGTGGTGCAGACGGCGGGGGTTCCGGTGTGGCTGTGGCTTGAGCCGGCGCTGTGGGTTCCGGTGACGGCGACCGCGGCGGTGCCTGCCGTGGCGGTGACCGCGACCGCGCGGCCGGAGTCGGTGGCGTGGGATTTCGGGTCGGGTGGCCGGGTGGTCTGTCAGGGGCCGGGGACGGTGTTCCGGGCCGGGCTGGACGATCCGGCGAAGCCGTCATCGGACTGCGGGATCACTTTCACCCGGTCATCGGCGGGTGAGCCGGACGGCCGGTTCCGGGCGACGGTGACGGTGTCCTGGTCGGTGGCCTGGGCCGGGGCCGGGCAGGCCGGGGTGTTCCCCGGCCTCACCTCTCAACTGGTGACCGAGATCGCGGTGGGTGAGGCGCAGGCGCTGGTCGTCCCGGTGGGGCGGGGGTGAGCCGATGAGTCTGGGGACGGCGGCGGGCCGGGCAGACGCGCGGACGCCGTTCCGGGTAGAGAACCGACGGCGTAGGCGGATGGGCCGCCGGGCCATCGTCGGGGTGCTGCTCGTCATCGTGAGCATCGCCGCATTCGTATTGGTCTCCGCGTCCCGCGGTGAGCGCCGGCAGGTGCTCGTGGTCGTGCGGGACGTGCCCGCCGGCCAGGCTCTGACTGCCGGGGACCTGCGGGCGGTGTCGGTCGCCGCGGACGCCGGGGTGGACCTGGTGGCGGCGGACGGTCAGAACGGAGTGGTGGGCCGGGTTGCGGCGGTGCCGCTGACCGCGGGCAGTCTGCTCGCGGCCAGGCAGGTCGGGCAGTCCCGGGTGCCGCCCGCTGGCCAGTCCATCGTGGGCGCCGCGGTACGAGCCGGTCAGTATCCGGTGGAGCTGGCCCGCGGCGACCACATCCTGATCATCCTTATCCAGGCGGGCAGCACCGTCACCGGGACGGCGGCCGAGCAGCCCGCCACGGTTGGGCAGGCGGTGGCGGGCCTGGTGGTCGGGGTGGCCCCGGCCGAGCAGGGGGTCACGGGTGCGGTGCTGTCTCTGCAGGTCGCGGACGCGGACGCGCAGGAGGTGGCGCGGGCAGCGGCGGCCGGCCGGATCGCGCTGATCCAGCAGGCGGCGGGCGGCCGGTGAGCGGCGGGCTGCTGGCGGTGGCCAGCATCAAAGGCTCCCCGGGGGTGACCACCGCCGCCTTGGCGTTCGCCGCCGCCTGGCCGTCGCACCGGTCCGGTGAGCCGGCGGTGGTGCTGGTGGAAGCCGACCCGGCCGGCGGCAGCATCGGCGGTTGGTATCGGCTGCGTGAGTATCCCGGGCTGCTGTCGTGGGCAGCGGCAGCCCGGGCCGGGCCGGCACCGCTGGCCGGCCATACCCAGACCCTGCCGGGCGGGCTGGCGGTGGTGCCCGCGCCTCTTGGCCCCTTGCAGGCTCGTGGCGCGCTGGACGTGGTGGCGCAGGCCGAGGGGCTGCGGGTCGCGGCCGGCGGTGAGCTGGTGGTGGCCGACTGTGGCCGGCTGGACATCGGCTCCCCGTCCCTGTCGGTGGCCGCTGCTGCCGGGCTGCTGGTGCTGCTCGTCCGCCCGGACGAGTATGAGCTGGCTCGGTTGGCCGGCCGCGTGGAGGAGCTGACCGGTGGCGGGCAACGGAACGTGATGATCGTGCTCGTCGGCCCCTCGGCGTGGCCGTTGGGGCAGGTCGAGGAGGCGCTGGGCCTGCCGGTGGCCGGGCTGCTCCCGCATGATCCTCGTGGTGCCGCCGCCCTGGCCGGCGGCAAGGTGCGCGGTGGTCCGGGCCGCACCGTGCTGGCCCGCGCCGCCGCCGAGGTCGCCGACACGCTCGCCGGCCGGCTCGCCCGCGTACGCCCGGCCCGGCCCGAGTTGCCTTCCCCGCCGCCGGCCGGATCCGCGCCGGACGGTGCGCTGCCGGTGCCCGGCGCGGCCGTAGCCGCCGCGCGGCCACCCGGGCAGGGACCGGCTGCTGCACCGTCGGATGGGCCGGTCAGACCGCATTGGCTGCCCGCCGACCAGGCAGGGCCGGCGGCGCCCGGGTCGGACGGCTGGGTGCCACCGATCACGCCGGATACCGGCCGGGGGCCGCAGGGCGCAGTGGCGGCGCTCGGTACGGCGACGCCGCTGATCGGCGGGGACGAGCGGCGGGCGATCGCGTCGCACCCACCAGGCCCGCCGCCGCTGTTCCGAATGGATACGGCCGATCCGGCGTGGCTGGCCGGGTGGGGAGGCGAGCGGTAGGTGGCGACACCAAGTG
>NZ_CAAAFT010000337.1:0-2005 GCF_900634765.1 Candidatus Protofrankia californiensis
TAGCGCCACCGCGCCAGTCGCCTACCCTACACACGTTCCGGCCTCGCCTGGCGAAGAACAGGTGGGGGAAACACTTTGTGAACTTCCTGCCTGCCGTCAGCCGGGACGAGGTTATCCGAATGCAACGGAGATCCGTTCGTGGCATATCCCGCGCCGCAGTGACAAATCACTCGAGGACCTTGCGCACATGTTCAACCCTATTGTGCGAGGTTGGATCAACTATTACAGCCATTTCTACAAGTCGATGTTGTATCCACTTCTTAAACATCTCAACCGCAAGCTCATCATGTGGGCTATGCGGAAGTACAGGCGGCTGAAACGTCGTGAACGACGTGCGCGAGAGCGGCTGCGCAACATTGCCAGTCGGGAGCCCACCCTGTTCGCGCACTGGAAACTCGGCGTCCGTCCCTAACCGCTGGGCAATGGGAGCCCGTTGCGCGGAGACGTGCACGGCGGGTTCCGCGAGGGGCCGGGGGCGCGATTCCCCCGGCCTACTCACCCGGTGGTGCACTGCGGGACCCGGCGTCAGGCCGAGCAGGTGCGCGCGGCGATAGGACGGCGGCTGGAGGAGGTCGGGCTGCGGCTGCACCCGGCCAAGACCAGAGTGGTGTACTGCAAGGACAGCAGCAGGCGCAATGCCACGTAGCCTAATTTGATCATGTTCTGTTGCTGGGTGTCGTGGTGCGCGGCGTGGTGGGGTGACCGTGGCCGGTGAGGCTGTTTGGATCACTGTTCATGAGTGGGGTCTCGTGGCGGTTCGTCCGGATATGCGTCCCGATCAGGTGACCCTCGGGGTGCTGGTCAACGCGGTGCCGCGGGACGTGGTCGATGACACGGTCGCTGTGTGTGGTGTGCGGGAGAAACGGTCGGACGCCAAGCTGCCGGCGCATGTGGTCACCTATCTGACGTTGGCGTTGTGCCTGTTCCCTGACGACGACTACGAAGAGGTCGCAGCCAGGGTCACCGGGTCGTTGGACCGGTGGGGCTGTTGGAACGCCGGGTGGAGTGCGCCGACGGCCAGCGCGATCACCCAGGCCCGCAAACGCCTGGGCCGCGGGGTGTTCCCGGAGTTGTTCGAGCGGATCTGCGGGCCGGTGGCCGGGCCTGGCGGCTCCACGGCCGGGGTGGTGGCGTTGGGCACCGCGCGGGGGTCGTTTCTGCGGTCGTGGCGGCTGCTGGCGATCGACGGGTTCGAGGTGGACGTGCCCGACACCCCGGCCAACGCCGCCGAGTTCGGCTATGCCGGGTCGGGTGAGAACCGGTCGGTGTTCCCCAAGGCCCGGGTGGTGGCGTTGACCGAGTGCGGTACCCACGCCTTCGTCGCTGCCGAGATCGACGCCTACCGGGTCGGGGAGAAGACCCTCGCCGGGCGCCTCTACCCGCGGCTGCGCCGCGACGAACTGCTCACCGCCGACCGGGGCTTCTACTCCTGGGCCGCCTGGGACGCCGCCGCCGCGACCGGGGCGGCGTTGCTGTGGCGGGCCCCGACCCGGCTTGACCTGCCCGTCGTGCGGGTGCTCGGCGACGGAACCTACCTCACCGTGCTGATCAGACCGGCGATCCGTGGGGCGCGGCGGGAGCGTCTGCTGGCCGCCGCCCGCGCGGGCGTGGACCTCACCGACATCAACGCCGTCGCGGATGCCTTCGACGAGCGTGGGTTTCCGGTCGTCCACCTCGCCCGGGTGATCGAGTACGACGTGCCCGACCGGGCCGGTAACGGCACCGGTGACCTGATAGTCCTGCTGTCCACCGTCTTGGACCCGGCCGATGCCCACGCCGACGAACTCGCCGCCGGCTACCACCAGCGATGGGAAGAAGAAACCGGCAACGACCAGCTCAAGACCCACCTACGCGGCCCCGGCCGGGTACTGAGATCCAGGCTGCCGGACCTGGTCCATCAGGAGATCTGGTCCTACCTGATCGTCCACCATGCGGTCAGCGCACGGACCGCCCAGGCCTCCGCGGCCGCCGACCTCGACCCCGACCAGGTCCCCTTCACCAAAGC